>JAZRRT010000160.1:0-14977 GCA_045650985.1 Acutalibacteraceae bacterium
CGGAAGCGGTAGATGCTCTGCTTTACGTCACCGACAAAGAACATATTGCTTTCATTTGCCGAAACGGCAGAAAACAACATATCCTGAAGCATATTCGTATCCTGATATTCGTCAACGATAATTTCTCTGTAAGTTTCGGAAAGCGAGACGGCAAGCGGAGTTTTAATAACATTGTCACCATCGCGTGTAACAAGAAGCTCAAGCGCAAGATGCCCAATATCGCCCAAATCAAACTTTTCGTTAAGCATTTTTAATGCACGCAGTTCTTTGCCGTATTTATCAATACAATCGACAAGACACTCGACCAGCGGAAGCAAACTCTTTCTGTCGCGCTCAAATTCGGCTGAATTTACACATACGTAATCGGCAAGCTTTTTTGAAATTGACTTAGCGTTATCGCGCCTTAATTTGACGGCTGCCTTATTTACGGGGCTGAAACCGCGCTTACAACTGAACGTGCCGAAAATATGGTATCTGAGACGGTATTGAAACTTGTCCCATTCGCCGCCTTCAGCCATTTCAATGAGCTCTTTATATAAACAAATTTCCTCGGAAACAAGGGTCTCAAGTTTTTCGCCCGCTTCATCATTCTCTTCAGCGGCACGAGAAATGATACGCTGTGCATCATTCATGAGCTCAAGGCAATACTTGAGCCGCTCAACAGCTTCTTCAAGAATAAACTTGCCCCATATACTTTCAGCTACGGGCAGGTCGGACCTGTACGGCTCTGCGAATTTTTCGAGCACGGTTTCGGGAAAAGGAAAAGATGACACAACGGAATAAATATTCCTGATTGTATCTTCAAGTGCCTTATCCGTGTTGCCTGAAGAAACGGTATCGGCAAGTCTGCGAAAAACCTCGTCACCCGAAGCATATTTCTGAGCAAGAACCTTTTTTACAGCTGTGTCCTCATATCTCGTAAGCTCTCCCTTATCGGCAATCGAATAATCTGCGCTGATGCCGAGCTGGTGGAAGTTTTCACGAACAAGATCACCGCAGAAGCTGTCAATCGTACAGATTTTTGCCGACTGCAAAAGAAGTTGTTGCTTCATCAGCCAGGAATCGCCCGTTTCGGCAATGCGTTTGTTAATAGCCGCTTCGATGCGTTCTTTCATCTGTGCGGCGGCAGCCTTTGTAAAGGTAACTATAACAAGCTTATCCGCAGGGCAAGGATTGCTTATATCGATAAGGCGCTGAATTACACGTTCAACAAGAACGGTAGTTTTGCCCGAGCCTGCAGCGGCACTTACAAGCAGCGACCCGTCGCGACCGTCAATGGCTGATTTTTGTTCAGCACTCCATTCATGCATCGTCCTCACCCTCCTCATCAAGTAATTCAAGACAATCGGCAAATTTCATGCCGTCGTATTTATTTTCCTCGCTGTTGCCCTCGTGCAGACACACGTCAATATACGGACAATATTCGCAATGCAGACCGTAAGTGCCTCCAAAAACAGGCTTGGCGGGAATTTCGCCGAAGTGAAGCGCCTCGCCCATATCGCGCACAGCACCGAGAACTCGCTTTTCAAGCGCCGCAAGCTGAGTCAGGCTTATGAGATTCTCATATAAGCCCTGCCTGTTTGTCGGAACAACCGTACCTGTATGTTCAACGTCAATTGCGTGGGTAACACGCTCATCATTGAGCATAATTCCGGACATTCTACCCTCTTTCATTATTTCCTTACGAAGCATTTCCTCGGTAACGTCCCTGCCGATTCTGCCGGCAGCGGCCTTTGCAGGAACGTAAAGCACACCTGCCGGCACTATGTTGCCATAACGCTCGGCTCCGTTTGCTTTGATTGCAAACAAATAAAGAAGCATCTGCATATTAAGCCCGTGCAAGACATCGTTAAGGTCAAACTTTTTCATACCGGTTTTATAATCCATAACGCGAAGGAATGTTTTATCATCCGTTTTCAGCACGTCAACACGGTCTACCATACCGCTGAGAATAACTTTACCGCCGTCCGGCAAATTAACGGTAAACTCTTTAATTTGTGCTTCCTTGCCGCCGATTTTAAGTTCAAAGTCGGCAGGCTCAAAATCGCTGAGTTTCATCTCGTTGATAAGCCTTGTTACAACAACGCAAAGCGAGTCGCCAAGACGTCTGTAAAGGTAATCAAAGCGTTCGTCACTGCTTTCAGCGCCGAGGAAATTTTTCAGGTATTCATCGAGAATATCCGTAACCTCTGCCTTTACTTTGTCGGCATCGAAATCAACAAGAGTTTTACCGTGACGCGAAACAATCTGCTCAAGCACGTAATGCGATACCGTACCGCTCAAGGCAGCATCAATCTCGGCGACCTTACGCTCGGAAAGCTTGATACCATGACGGCAGAAATACATAAACGGACATTTATTGTAATCTTCAATTTTTGTGGCGGAAACATATATGTCTTTGCCGAAAAGAGCTGATGCGACGTCCATATCATCGATACTGAATTCGGTTTTACCGCCAGCTCGGTCAAGGGCATCCATACGCTCCGCATAACCTTGCCTGTCGGCAAAACAGGCTTTGAGAGTGCTTTCAAGCACGCTGTTCTTTCTCCAGCCTTTTGCCGCAGCCTCAAAAGCAGAAGCCTCACTTTGTATCATATCGATTTCATCAAAATCAGCTTCATCTACAACCGTACAGTCAGGAAGAATTCTCGTAATATGACCGATAAGCTCGGACGGGCTTTTCTCCGCACCCGAAAAATCGGTTTTGCAATGAGTTACATACAGGCGCTCATATCCGCAACAAAGGGCGCTGTAAGCAATATAACGTTCTTCAAGGTAATCACTCTGTGAAGGTGAAGCAACGCTGAGACCCATATCGTTAAGCAATTGCCTGTCTGCATCACCAAGCACCCTTCCTGAAGACGGTTTCTTGGGAAACACACCGTCATTTACGCCGACAACAAAAACGGCACGCGGTCTGTTAACGCGTATACGCTCGGCAGAGCCGATTATAATTTCATCTATTCCGTGGGGAATGACGCCTATATCCTGAACACCGAGCACAAGACCGAATAGTTCAAGCACACGTTGAGAGTCAACCGTTGTTTCTGCAAGTGCAACGGCAAGCTGATCCAGAATAAGCATCAGCTTATCCCACACGCGGCCAAGTTCAACGGCATCTGCCGTTTCGCCGTAAGAATCAAGTGCAATTGCAAGCTTTTTAAGATTTTCGGGCGCTTTGACGGCAACAAGGTAAGCATACAGCGCTGTCATCATCTGTGTTGCGTTTTCGCTCATTCTGAAACTGTTTCTGAATTTTTCAAGCGGAGCAATGCATATTTCACGCAACTTATTAAGATTATCAAGCTTTACACGGTCTTTTTCACTAAGCGTGCTGTCAAGACCGGACGGATTGTCAACCCAGGTATCAAGCCATCTCCTGCCGTCAATCTTCCAGAGATATACATAATTTTCAAGCTCGCTGATTTGCTCAACGGTAAGCTCGGTAAGCTGAGTTTTCAGCAGTCGGAAAACAGCATCGGTCGAATACCCCCTTGCCGCTATCTCAACGGCTGCTCTTGCCATAACAACGGGCGGCTGTGACGCAAGGGACCTGCGCTTATCTTCAAAAACAGGCACTCCGTGTTTTTTGAACGATGAGCGCAATGCTTTTGAGTACTCATCTTCACTGCGTGAAATAACCGCAATATCGCGGCAACGGTAGCCTTCTTCACGCAACAGCTTTTTTATCGTCAACGCAACGTAGTCACATTCCTCGTACGAATTTTTAGCTGAATAGACTGTTACCGCATCGGCAGAGCCTTCAAAAGCCGAAGAATTTACGGAATAGAGATTTTTTTCAAGCGCTTCAAGACATTCGCAGGAATAGCGACCTTCATACTCCGGCACACGAACCTGAGTAACGGCAACGCTGTTCTTCTTGGCGATATTTATAAGTTTTCTTGCAGTTTCACGAACACTTGAAAAAGCAGAAATATCGTATTCGCCTGCATAAATTTCATCAAGGCAAAGAGTTATATAAGTATCGTCACTCTGTGTGATTATTCGTGACAGCACCTCAAACTCCTGCTGTGTAAAGCCTTTGAAACCGTCTATGATAACGGTTGAACCGACAAAACATCTGTCATCAAGCAGTTTATCGGCAAGAAGCGAAAGATCGTCTCTCGCATCGGAAAAGCGACGCGCAACAAGCGCATCAAATGCTGAAATTATAACCGATAAGTCACTGACTTTTTTGCGAAGCATACCATTTTCGAGCTTATGCGAAGCTTCCTCGAGCATAGCTGAGGTTACTGCGCACTTTTTAAGTTCATCGGAAATTTTGAGCATTTCGGAAACAACACCGATACTGCGTGAAAACCTGCCGTATACGCTGAGCTTGTCGGAAGTTTCTTCGAGTGCGGTGCTCATCAGCGCCACCCTGCCTGCATCGTCCAACCTGCGAAGACCGTGAATATCGCCGAGAATATTCTGCGCCAAACGCGAAAAACCGCAGACCTCAACGGCAAGTGCATCCTTTTCACCGAGAAGGGTGAGAATTCTGCGCTCGCTTTCAAAAGAAAACTGCTCAGGCACGATAAGATACACATCTTTACCGCCCGATTGTATTTTCTCCTTAATTACGTTTTGAACATAAGTTGTTTTACCGCTGTTTATTCTGCCGGTTACAATCTTCAGCATAACATCCGACTCCCGAAAATGTGTTTTAAATATAATAGCATAACTGAAATAATTATTCAATCACGCTTACCAATATTTATACAATGAAAAAACGAGCTGAAAATGGTAAAATCAAACCGACTCTTTCTTTCGGCAATAACGTAAAAGGAATGATTAATCAATATGCGACGATGCATTATATTCGTACTTGTCGCGGCAATGATGACGGCATTCGTTTCGTTTGAGACATTTGCCGCGTCTGAGCCTGCCGCAGGTACGGTATCAACAAATTCGGGCAATCTGAACGTAAGAAGCGCACCCGGAGGAAATATTGTTTCAAGCCTTGCAAAAGGCGAAAACGTTATGATGCACGGTGAAGAAAACGGATGGTATAAGGTTGAATACGCATCGGGGAAATACGGTTACTGCTCAAAAAGCTATATTGCACCGATAGTGCAAAGTGAATACAAAACCGTAAAAACAACCTCCGGCAGACTTTATGTCAGAAGCTCACCTGCAGGTGAAATAATAAACTCGCTTGCCAGCGGAACAAGAGTTGCCGTAATAAGCGATTCTGACGGTTGGAGTAAGGTTGTGTTCAACGGCAGCCGGACGGGATACGTCAGCAGCAGTTACCTCAAATCGACGACGCCGAGCACAAAATACGAAGCTATCAGACTGAACGTACCTGATTTCAAGCAAACCGACAGCAGATGGGCAAACCACAAAATCGGGTCAACGGGTTACACAATCGGGCTTATAGGATGCACGACAACTGCGGTTGCGATGGCTGAAAGCTACCGAACGGGCACAACAATTTACCCGCATAAAATGGAAGAAAAGCTCAGCTATTCATCAGGCGGTTCGTTATACTGGCCTTCAAACTATGCTACGACAACGGATTTTGATAATTATTTATCGCTTATCTTCTCAAAGCTGAAAGAAGGTAAGCCGGTTATTGTAGGCGCGAAAAAAGCTAACGGCAGTCAGCACTGGGTTATAGTAACCGGTGTTAAGGCAACGGATTCGCTCACTCCCACCGATTTCATCATCAACGACCCCGGCACGTCGACAAGAACAAATCTGGGTCAAATTTTCAGCACATACCATTATCTGCATCGAATAGTCTGGTACAAATAGTCAACAAAAAAATCAGGAAGACGAAAATCTTCCTGATTTTATTTTGACATCGTGAGTTTTATCAACTATAATATCAACATAATTTTGTTGGAGAGCCTTATGAAACCTAAAGCTTTAAAGATTACGCTGACAGCACTTTTCGCGGTTATCATATCAATCTGCTCAATGCTCAGCCTTCCTGCGGCAGTACCGTTTACGCTTCAGACATTCGGCATATTTCTTGCGCTGTTTGTGCTTGGCGGAAAAGCAGGCACGGTAAGCATTGCGGTCTATATCTGTCTCGGAATGGCGGGATTGCCCGTATTTCACGGATTTACAGGCGGAATCGGCACGCTTATGAGCGGCACGGGCGGATATATAGTCGGCTTCATACTTTCGGGTGCGGTTTATGCCGTTATAACCAAACTGTTCGGCAAAAAAAGCTCTGTTAAGCTGATTGCCGCATTTATCGGTCTGTTAATCTGCTATGTGACGGGCACACTCTGGTTTAACTTCACGTCAACACAAAGCAACGGCTTTCTGACGATACTTGTGACCTGTGTAATCCCCTACATAATACCCGACACAGTCAAAATTCTTCTTGCATTCTTTATTGCGGAAAGAACAAAGAAAATCACGTCAGACGCACGCTGATTTCTCCGCTGCGGAGCACATCCTGCATACCGTCATCTTTTTTGATTATCAACCCGCCGTATCCGTCAATACCGACGGCTGCGGCGGTGTTTTTTATGCCGTTCTCAACATACTCAATGCGTTTGCCGATAACGAAGCTTTTTCTGCGGTATTCATCAAGAACGCTTTCATCCAAAGCACCGAATTTCAGAGAAAACAGCTCATCGGCAACCGCGGCAATAAGCGCTTCGCGCAAAGACGAATCACAGCCGAGAGTTCCTGCCGTCGATTTAAGCTCATCGGGAAACTCACACTCGGCAAGATTTATGCCTACACCGATAATAACGCTTGTAACGATACCTTTTTCGGTAACGGCCTCACAAAGAATTCCGCATACTTTTCGGCTGTTATGGTATAAATCGTTAACCCATTTTATTTCGGTTGATTTTTCGGTTATGCGCTCAACGGCGCGGCTTACGGCAACGGCAGACGCTGTTGTGATACCGACGGCATCTGCAAACGGCAGACACGGATGCAGAACAACGGTCATATAAACCGAGCCTTCGTTGTAAGAATAAAAGCTCTTGCCGTTGCGGCCTCTGCCGCCTGTCTGCTTATCGGCTGTAATAAGCAGCAACGACTTCTCTCCGCCGTCAATCAGCCTGCGTGCATAGGTGTTTGTCGAATCAACGCTGTCAAGACGAATAACTTTAACCTGCTTTGTGTTAAGCTTATCAATCATCTGAGTCACCTGCTATATCTGCAGTTGAAAAACGTATTACCTTGCTAAGGTCGGGAAGGCTTAATTCAACGTGACGTCCTATTTTACCTGCGCTGAATACGACCGTATCGTTTTCCTCGGCAGACTTGTCAAAAGTTGTCCTGAAAAACTTCTTCATACCAATCGGAGAGCATCCGCCGTGAATGTAGCCCGTAAGGGGAAGCAAATCTTTCGACTTTATCATTTCTATTGATTTTTCGCCAACTGCTTTTGCCGCCTTTTTGAGGTCAAGCTCCTTTTCAACAGGAACAACAAAGCAATAATGGTTGCCGCTTTTCCCTGCTGTTACAAGTGTCTTGAACACTTTCTTCGGGTCAATAGAGAGAATTTCGGCAACCTGAGTGCCGCTTGCCGCCTCTTCAGCCTCATAAGTGTGGGCAATATATTTAACTTTCTTCTGGTCAAGAATACGCATTACGTTTGTTTTTTCAAGCATAATAAACAACCTCAATTATTTTGTATGGCTATTATAGCACTTTGGCATCATTTTGCAAATGAGTAATTTTTTCACAAATATATTGTAATCTTGCTGTTTTGATGTTATAATTTGAAATATATTCACATTTCATCAATATTTTTGCCGATTTCACAGTTTCGACAAATTAAACGCAACAGGTTGTATAATCAACACGTAACAACACAATATTTAACCCGTAGATGTAAAAAATGCAGATAGCAATATGCGAACAGTGCAAAGAAGAGGCGTCGGTAATTGAAGAATATCTCAAAAAATATTCACAGACAAAATCACTTACCTTCAACGTTTCTCAATACACAAACGGTATCGATCTTGTTTATGAAATTGAAGACGGAAAACATTTTGACATTATATTTATCGAGAACATAAATAACGAACACGGTATCAGCACAGCGAAAAAAATAAGAAAACTTAATTATTCAGGCGAAATTATATTTACCGCCGACACTAACGAACACGCTGTTGACGGATACGAGGTCAATGCCTGCGGATATATCATAAAACCGCTAAGCTATTCAAAACTTTTTGGCGCACTCGACAGAGCCGCAGAGAAATTTTCTGCTGACGTATACAGATTCAAACAAAGAAGCGACATAATCACACTCGCTCTGAACGATATTACATATATCGAAAGCAGAAATTCTAAATGCATAATTCACGTTAAGGATGGCAGCAAACACACAGTTTACACAAAACTTAACGACATTGAACACGAATTGAACGACCGCAGATTTCTCAGAAGCCATCAAAGCTACCTTGTAAATATGAATCACATTGTAAAAGCAGACAAATGCTTTGAGCTTAAAAGCGGCGAAAAAATACTCATCAGGCAAAGGAACCTGAAAGAAATCAAACGAAGATATTTTGAATATGCAAGCAAATAACAAAGGAAGATTCTCAGTATCACTTGCTTTTCGGCAGTGACTGAGAATCTTCCTTTTATTTTATCCGGCTTTGAGCTGAAGCCTGAATTTATCGGCAAGCATTGCTATAAACTCGGAATTTGTCGGTTTACCTCGCTGCGACTGAATCGTATATCCGAAATAAGAATTGAGCACTTCAACGTCTCCCCTGTCCCAGGCAACCTCGATTGCGTGGCGGATTGCGCGTTCAACACGTGATGAAGTTGTTGAAAACTTTTTGGCAACACCGGGATAAAGAAGCTTTGTAACCGCATTGATGCTTTCAGGGTCTTCTATTGACATAAGTATCGCCTCGCGAAGATACTGATACCCCTTTATATGCGCAGGCACACCTATACGGTGAAGAGTCTGCGTGATACGCATTTCAAGGCTGTCTGCACCCTCTCTGCCCGCTTCACGCTGTTTATCGGCGAACATTGACTTAATACGTGTTGCCATAGCTTCGTAATCGAAAGGACGAAGGAAGAAATAATCCGCACCGGCATTCATAACGTCGCTCTCGAGAGAAGGGTTATCAAAACCAAAAACAATGATAAACTTTGTAGTCAGCATCGGGTGCTGAATCTTGAGGGAACTGATAACGCTGATAGCATCCGCACCCGGCAAAAATACATCCATAATAACGGCATCGGGTCTTGTTTTGGAAACAACTTCTATAAGACGTCTTCCGTCTTTTTCGATACATTCGGCATCCATTCCGTGACTTTTCATTGCCGCACGGCAGGGTTTGCCGAAATTTTCACTTATATCGGCAATAAGAACTCTGAGCTTTTTCTCCATAATAAACCATTCCTTAACTTAAATTTATGTTTGTTATCTCAATTGCTGTGAAAAACAAAATAATCCGTGCTTTCCGCTCACCTCCGACAATGTTTGCTTTCACACCTTAACACTGAGCAGATATTAGCAGATTGAACGCCGAAAAAGATGGATTTTATGAAAATGAAGCAGTTTATAATGAAACAGGTCGGCGAAAAAAGGAGGAAAATAAAAAAGTGTACCGAAAAGCCAAAGCTTAGTCGGTACACGTAACATATATTTAATTAATTTGCTCGATACTTACAACGCTCAGCACACCGTCGCAAACGACAAACCGCACCTCAAGCCCTGCAAAAACAAAGCCGTAGATTCTTTCGGGATTATCCTGATATGACGGACGCGGGTCCTGCGAGAGAATTGCCTTGAGTGTATCACGCTTATCGGCAGGCACACGGGATAAAAGCTCTTCACTCACCTCAACGCTCAGACTTCTTTCAGGCAAGGCCTGCGTAAAGCCTCCTATTGCATCGGGGTGTGAATCAGTGTAAGCAAGATAAGGCTTTATATCGTATATCGGAGTGCCGTCCATCAGGTCACAGCCGCACACGTGCAGGACCGGACCTTTATCGGCGGTAAATTCTATACTTTTCAGTTTTACCGATGATAAACCGATCGAATTGGGGCGAAACGGAGAGCGTGTTGCAAAAACGCCTACCCTCTTGTTGCCGCCGAGCATAGGCGGACGCACAGTCGGCGACCAACCATCGCGCACAGCTTCGGAAAACTGCCAGAGAATCCAGATATGCGAAAAATCTTCAAGACCTCTGAATGCTTCGGGCGTGCGGTATTCCGGCTCAAACACAATCCTGCCCTCAATCCCTTCGACAAGTCCGCTCTGACGCGGAAGACCGAATTTTGACGGAAGATCGGTAGAAATGCGTGCAATTATCTTCATTTAGACTCCTGAGCCTTTTTCTCCTGCTCTTCCTTAGCCTTCTGCTCCGCCTCTTCAAGTTTCTTTGCCAAACGTGCATAGTTTTCGGCAGGAATTTCGGGATTACCCTTTGAGTAACCGGGGATGAGCATATCGCCTGCTACTTTCGGGTCTGTACAACGTGTATCGTTGCGCCAGATTTCACGTTCCTCAGGGTTGCGAAGGTTGGGAATATCCATCGGCTTGCCGCCTTCAAGAACCGAAAAGTAAGCAAACATACCGGGAAGGAACATATCAAGAGCCTCATAAACGTCGATAATGTCAGCATCTTTGTTGCCGTTGATATATTCGATGAAGTTATACATTACATAGAAATCGGAACCGCCGTGACCGTAAGGCTCTGCCTTATATGCAAGCTCATCAGCAGTTGAAGTAAGAACGCTGTTATCCTCGTTGTCACCCTCGTTCTTATCGCAGTTGACGTAGAGAGTATGTACTCTGTCACTCTTGAGATCGTCCTCACGTGCACTTTCCATTCTGCCCTTTGAGCCGTAGATAGAGTACCAGATAGAGTCTCTTGCAGGACCTACACCGTGGATACTTTTAAGGATTGCACCATTTTCAAGAGTAATCATTTCAACGCCGATAGGACCTGCCTTTGCGCCCATACGTTCCATACGCTTGTTGAAAGGAACCTCAAAGCCGCTGACCTTAACGGGGCGCATACCCGTGATATGAATGAGCGGACCGATAGAATGTGTGCAGTAATAGCAAGCATGCATCTGGTTACGCCAATGGTCGGGCAGACCTCTTGTCCAGTTGTGCCAGCCGCCCTCACAGTTGTGCATATACTCACCCTCACCGTACTCAAAATCGCCGAGAACACCTGCACGGTAGAGCTGACGCATCTTACGGGGAGAAGCCATATAGCAGTAGTTTTCTGCATAGGCGTACGTCTTGCCCGTACGCTCAACAGCCTCAACAAGCTCAACAGCCTGCTTGAGAGTAAGCACGGGAAGAACCTCACTTATAACGTGAAGACCCTTTTCCATACACTTAACGGCAAACGGAGCGTGTTCTGTTGCAAAGTTAGCGAGAACAACGGCATCCATATCGTGCTCAAGGAACTTATCAAAATCGTCATAGAAAACGATATTATCGTTGCCGTATGCCGCCTTGGCTTTTTCAAGAGTGGGAACGTGATTGTCACAGATAGCAACAAGCTCAGCATTATCCTGCTTAACGCAGTAATTCATCATTGTCTTGCCTCTGCCTGCGCCGACAACACCGATTCTGGTCTTTGCCTTGGGTGTATAGCCTTTGCGGTAGACAGGATAGCAGTAAACACCGTTCTCATCGACAGCGTCAACCGTATCTATGCCGTACTCTGTGAGAACAGCTTCCCAACGCTCTTTCATACCCTCATCATACTCGACGGGATGGAAGCCTGCTGTAAGATAACTCTTAACAGCACCTTTGCGCCACTCATCTGTTGTGAGGTATATGTATTTAACTCCCTGGTCGTTAAGCTTCTTTACGGCAATATTATTGAGATACTTGACGAGACCCTTGCCTCTGAAATCATCTCTGATTCCTACCATATGAACCTCACCGCAATTTCTGTCGGGGTGGAAAATAGCGGTTGAGGTACCTATATGCTCGCCGTTATAATCGAGGAAGAAAACGTCTGTTTCCATATTTATATCGTCGTGATTTGTGAGTCTGTCGTCAAAATCTTCTTTACTTGCATCATCACCGATAAGTCCGTTTTTGCAACATTCAATCCAAGCCTGAACATCTTCATCGCTTGTTGTGCACAATGAGAAAGAATAACCCTCGGGAAGAGTAAGCTCTTCGATGGGCGTTCCCGTTGTCCAATACATCTTAAGTTGTCTCATTCTAATCACCTCATAATAAAGTTTTACATCGTGAGTATCGCACATTTGGTAGATTTTTTCAAGCATATTCACAAAATATATTGAAAAAATCCGACGAATGTATTAATTTATTTTTTGAGAACTTTACGAAAAGAAGAGGTTTTTTGAAATGTGGAAACAGAAGCTTTGCCTGAGTGCAAACTTTGAAGGCACTCTCGACATAAAAGATCAAATAATCCTGTTTCGCAAATCAGGATTTGAAGCTTTTTTTACAGACTGGAAACCCGATATGCCCGTTAAGGAATATGCTCAATTGGCAGATGAGCTTGGTATGACGTATCAATCAATTCACGCACCGTTCGGAAAAGCCGCCGTTATGTGGCACGGTGACGAGGCGCAGGCAGACGCCGCCGTTGACGAGCTGATTGAATGTGTTCATTCCTGTGCGGAGTGCGGTGTTGAAATTATGGTTTCACACGCATATATCGGATTTGACGATAACAGAAAACCGACACCAATCGGACTTGAGAGATTCGGAAGAGTTGTTGAAGAAGCAAAAAAATGCTCGGTTAAAATTGCGTTTGAAAACACAGAGGGAGAGGAATATCTCGCCGCTCTGCTTGAACATTTCAAGGATTATGACAACGTCGGATTCTGCTGGGATTCGGGACACGAAATGTGTTACAACTACTCGAAGGATATGCTCGCTCTTTACGGAGACAGACTGATTGCCACTCACCTGAACGACAACCTCGGAATCAGTGATTTCGGCGGCAGAATTTTCTGGACCGATGACCTTCACCTGCTTCCGTTTGACGGAACGGCAGACTGGGACAACATTGCAAAAAGGCTCGACAGGTGCGGTTTTGACGGCATTATGACGTTTGAGCTTAATCTGCGCTCAAAACCTGACAGACACGAAAACGATATTTATACAAAAATGACGATTGAAGAATACGTTGCAGAATGCTACAAACGAGCCTGCAGAGTTGCGGCAAAAAGACAAAACTAACCGTCTTTTTAAAAAAATTTACAATTACCGTATAGATTTGACGCAACTTTTCTGTTAATATGTTTACATTAATTTAACGCAAAGGAGATGCGTAGAGTTGAATTTACAGAAACTCATTGACAAAAAGAATGATGCCGCAAAGTATATGGTCAAGGAAATCACGCACATTATCAAAACGTTTGAGAAGCGTGATCCCGGCTCCAAGGGCGAAAAACAGGCCTGTGACTATATGGCTGAAGTGCTCAAAAAGGACTGCGGCTGCGAAAAGGTTGAGGTTGAATCATTCAAAGAAAATCCCCGTTCATTCTATGGTTGGATTTACTTCACAATCACGTTTGTTCTTCTTGCATACGTCCTTCTTTTCTTCTTGCCGATTGCAAGCGTAATACTTATCGCAGTTGGTCTTTTAATTGTTCTTGCACAGTTCGGCGTATACAAAAAGCTTATTGATCCCTTCTTCCCGCAGAAGACGGGTCACAACGTAACGGCTATCAAAAAGTGCACAGGCGAAACAAAAAGAAGAATCATCTTCAACGGTCACCCCGATGTAGCTTGGGAATGGCCCGTCAACTATGCACTCGGCGGTGTCGGCTTTGAAGGTCACGCAATACTTTGCGCTGTCGGTGCAGTCTACTATTTCGTTATTGCAATTGTTTATATGATTCAGCACAAGTCAATCGGTCTTGTCGGCACGGTTGATATTAAAGAACCCATCATCATTGCAGCACTTGCAGGTCTTGTATTTATGCCCTTCCTTATCGGTCTTTACTGGATGGTAAACTACAAGCGTCCCGTTGACGGCGCTAACGACAACCTCTCCGGCTGCTATATGGGTATTGCAATACTCAAGGCTCTCAAGGACGAAGGCATTGAACTTGAAAACACAGAAATCGGTGTTGTTCTTACAGGTTCTGAGGAATGCGGTCTCCGCGGCTCCAAGGCATGGTGTGAGGCTCACAAGGACGAATACCGTGACGTTCCCACATTCTTCTACGCATACGACACAATTTATGATCCCAAGTACCTTATGGTAAACTACCGCGACCTCAACGGTACGGTCAAAGCCGACAAGGATGTTTCCGACCTGTTTATGGAAGCCGCTCAGGAGCTTGGTATTCACTGCTCAAAGGGTATGGTTCCTCCTCTCGGCGGTGCGACCGATTCAGCAGCTTTCGCTCAGGCAGGATTCAGAGCAACAGGTATTACGGGTCTTAACCACAAGCTCGAAAGCTACTACCACACAAGACGTGATACATACGACAATATGAACGAAAAGGGTCTTGCAGATTGCTACGCAGCAAGTGTCAGAGTTCTTGAAAAGTTTGATGCAGGTGCAAAACAGTAAAATCTCATAAATAGCTCAACGGCTGATTCACATAACGTGAGTCAGCCATTTTTTATTAACCATACTCAAAAGCATTGATATATTCGTCTGTTTCTTCGCGTGATTTGAAAACAATCACTTGTTTATCTGCTTTATATTTTTCTATCAATTCGTATATTCGCGGCAAAGAGTTTTCTGCAAAATCTCTGATAAAGCCTTCAAATTCAGGATTCAATTCTTTTTCTATCCACGGCATATCATAACGACCTTTGCCAATACGTTCAGTTGCACCTTGCAGGCAAACCTCTGTCGGCAAGTCAAAAAGAAAGACTGTATCGCATTGTTTAAGTCGCATTTCGATTGTTCTGTTATAGTTTCCGTCAATTATCCATTCGGAAGTTGTGAATATTTCCGACATTCTTTGATCAAACTCATCTCTTGTAATATGAGTTTTGTCAGGCTTATGCCAGACAGCATCCAGATAGTACAGAGGCAATCCTGTTCGTTTATTCAATTT
>JAZRRT010000161.1:0-5321 GCA_045650985.1 Acutalibacteraceae bacterium
GGCGGAGCAACAACTGCTGATATTATGGAGCTTGGCAGACTGGTAAGCGAAAAGGTTTTAAAAGAAACAGGCGTTCAGCTTGAAAGAGAAGTAAAATATATCGGGTGAAAATGAATTATGTCTTTTACATCAATGGTTAAAGATGAAATCTGTTCAATAGCCGATATGCCGACCTGCTGTTACCATGCAATGACCTATGGTCTGTTGCTGTGCGGCAGGTCTTTCAGTTCTTCTTCGATGTTGCTTGTTACAGAGCACGAAGGAACTGCGAATTTGTATGCACAGGCTGTCGGCGCCATAATCGGCACCAATCCCGTAATAAAGGTTTCGGATTCGGGTAAATTTTCTGTTTCTGTTCCGCGTAAGGAGGATAGGCTTAAAGTGCTTGCCGCCTTCGGCATTTCTGATAAAACTGTCGGTGTGCGCATAAACAGAGCCAATATTGCTGATGAATGCTGTCACGCGGCATTTGTAAGAGGTGCTTTTCTCGGCTGTGCTACTCTCACAAGTCCGCAGAAAAGCTATCAGCTTGAGTTCTTGTTGCCTTATCTTCATCTGGCGGATGATTTGCTTAACCTTTTGCAGGAGCTTAACGTGTCTCCGAAAATGGTTCGTCGCAGAAACAGTTATGTAATCTATATCAAAAAAAGCGAAGTCATTGAAGATTTGCTTATGACAATCGGTGCTCAGAAAAGCGCACTTGAAATAATGGAAATCAAAATTGAAAAAGACGTGCGCAACAAGATAAACCGTAAGGTTAATTTTGAAACGGCTAATATCGATCGCTCCGTTGCCGCTGCAACCGAGCAGAGAGAGGCAATACGCAAGCTCAGGGAGGACGGCAGATTTGACGGCTTGCCCGATGAACTCAAGATACTTGCACAACTCAGGGAGGAGTACCCCGAAGCAAGCCTTAAAGAGCTCGGTGCTTTGTTGCCTATCAGTCTTTCGCGTTCGGGAATTTATCACAGACTCAATAAAATCGTAAGTATTGCCAATACTGTTGAATAAACAGATTTAAGTTTCAGAGGAAGGGAGGGCTTGTTTTATGTCCGGTTTTACTCATCTGCATCTTCACAGTGAGTTCAGCTTGCTTGATGGTGCGTGCCGTATCAGGCCGCTTATTGCTGCTGCAAAAAAGCTGGGTCAGACAAGCCTTGCCGTTACTGACCACGGTTCGATGTTCGGTGCGATAAATTTTTATAAAGAAGCTGTTGCGCAGGGAATCAAACCGATAATAGGCTGCGAGGTTTACGTTGCCTCAAGAACAAGATTTGATAAGGTGCACGGTATCGATAATGAGAGGTATCACCTTATCCTGCTTGCCGAAAACGATACGGGTTACAGCAATCTTGTCAAGATTGTTTCCGATGCGTGGACGCAAGGCTTCTATACTAAGCCGCGCGTTGACCGTGATTTGCTTGAAAAGCATCACGAGGGTATAATTGCGCTTTCAGCCTGCCTTGCAGGTGAAATACCGCAGGCACTTCTCGCAGGTGACTATGACACGGCAAAGAAAAAGGCTTTGTGGTACAGCGAAACGTTCGGCAAAGATAATTTTTACATCGAAATACAAAACCACGGAATAGAGGAAGAACTCAGGGTGCTTCCTCAACTTAAACGTCTCTCAAGAGAAACGGGTATAGGTCTTGTTGCAACAAATGACGTTCACTATATCCGCAAAGAAGATGCTAAAATTCAGCAAATTCTGATTTGTATACAAACAAACCACATTCTTGGCGAAAATACGGGTATCGAGTTTGAAGCGGATGAGTTTTATCTGAAAAGCGAGGATGAAATGAGAACGCTTTTTGCCGATGTACCCGAGGCGATTGAGAATACAGCACTTATTGCCGAACGCTGTAATCTCAACATTGAATTCGGTAACACTAAACTGCCGAATTTTGATACTCCCGATAATGAGGATCACTTTGCTTATTTTGCCCGTATGTGCCGTGAAGGCTTTAATGAGCGTTACGGTAATTCCGCTCCGAAACATTATCGTGAGCGGCTTGATTACGAGCTTAATGTTATAAATACGATGGGCTATACCGATTACTACCTTATAGTCCACGATTTTGTTCGTTATGCCAAAAGTCACGGTATTCCGGTCGGACCGGGAAGAGGCTCGGGCGCGGGAAGTATTGCTGCTTACTGCATAGGTATCACGGGTATTGACCCGATGAAGTATAACCTTCTTTTCGAGCGATTTCTTAATCCCGAGAGAGTCAGTATGCCTGACTTTGATATTGATTTTTGCTATGAGCGCAGGCACGAAGTTATTGATTATGTTATATCAAAATACGGCTCGGATCACGTTTCACAGATTGTAACCTTCGGCACTCTTGCCGCAAAGGCTGCCGTGCGTGACGTAGGCAGAGTTATGGGCTTACCTTATGCAACCGTTGACTCTGTAGCCAAGCTCATTCCTTTCGAACTCGGCGTAACTCTTGAAAAGGCGCTTGTCCGCTCGTCTGAACTTCGCTCAAGATACGAAAACGACGATACGGTCAGAGAGCTTATCGACAATTCAATGCAGATTGAGGGTATGCCGCGCCATGCGTCCAAACATGCCGCAGGTGTTGTTATTACCCGTGATCCGGTTAAGGATTACGTTCCGCTTGCCCTCAGCGATGAGTTTGTAGTAACTCAGTATACAATGACGTCGCTTGAAGAGCTCGGACTGCTGAAAATGGATTTTCTCGGTCTTAAAACTTTGACTGTTATTTCGGACGCTGAAAAGGCGGTTAAAGAAATAAATCCGTCGTTTGACATCGAGAATATTCCGCTTGATGACAGTGAAACTTATGAGATATTTTCATCAGGTCAGACTTACGGTGTGTTTCAGTTTGAATCCGCCGGTATGCGTTCTGTGCTTACAAGAATAAAACCCGAAAATCTTGAGGATTTGATTGCGGTAATTTCGCTTTACCGCCCCGGTCCTATGGATTCAATCGACACCTATATACAAAACAGGAGAAATCCTGAAAAAACAGTTTATAAATCGGACAAGCTTAAGCCAATACTTTCTGTTACACACGGCTGTATGATTTATCAGGAGCAGGTTATGCAGGTTTTCCGTGAACTTGCAGGCTATTCCTACGGCAGAGCCGACGTTGTACGTCGTGCCATGTCAAAGAAAAAGCACGACGTTATGGAAAAAGAGCGTGTAACGTTTATTGAGGGTGCTTCGCGTAACGGTATTGATTCGTCTGCGGCGAATTCTATTTTTGAGGATATGTCCTCGTTTGCTTCTTATGCCTTCAATAAGTCGCACGCTGCAGCTTATTCGCTTGTTGCTTACCGTACGGCTTGGCTTAAGGTTCATTATCCGGCGCAGTTTATGGCAGCACTTCTTACAAGTGTGCTTGACCAGACGGCAAAGGTCAGCAGCTATATAAATGAGTGTGAGCGCCTCGGTATAAGGGTGCAGGCACCCGATGTCAATTCAAGCTATGAAGGTTTTGTTGCCAAAGACGGCAGAATTCTTTTCGGTTTGCTCGCGATAAAAAATTTAGGCAGGGCATTGATAGCAACCATTGTAGCGGAGCGGGAAAAGAATGGCAGATTTGAAAGCTTTTACAGTTTTTGTAAGCGAGTTTACGGTCGCAATTTCAACCGTCGTGCCGTTGAAAGTATGATATACAGCGGTGCACTTGACAGCCTCGGTCTTAACAGAAGGCAGATGCTTATAATGCTCCCGTCTGTTCTTTCGGAGCTTGAGGCTGACAGAAACGGCGTGCTGAGCGGTCAGATGAATTTTTTTACTCTGCTCGGAGAAGAAAGTAATGCAGGTCCCGATATACCCGATGCGGATGAATTGCCCGAAGATGAAAAGCTTCTGCGCGAAAAAGAGGTTGTAGGATTTTACGTGAGCGGTCATCCCATGGCGGGTTACAGACAGCTCTCTGCCAAGCTCGGCTGTGCGGAGATTTTCGATTTGACCGAGTCGGAAAGTTATGCGGATAATGCTGCCGTTGTTATTCTCGGCATAATAACTTCTGTCAAGAAAAAAGTGACACGCAGTAATGCGGAAATGGCATTCGTAACCGTTGAAGATACAAGCGGTAATATAGAGGTGCTTCTGTTTCCGAAAACTGTTGCCGGCAGTAAGAATCTTCTTGCAAACGGTACTGTTGTTCTGATTAAGGGCAGGCTGAGTCTTCGAGAGGATAAAGAGCCGAGTATAGTGTGCGACAGTATCTCTGCTTGTCCGTCGGAAGAGCAGGTGTCTTCTTCGGTTCAAAAAAGCAGAAACGTCAGACACGGTTTGTTTTTGCGTGTTGACAGCGAAGGCTCTGAAGCCGAGAAACGTTCAGCAAATCTGATTGGTATATTCGACGGTAACACACCGGTGTATTTCTACTATAATGATAAAAAGAAATATTCAGGGTGCTTTGCTCACGTTGATATGAACGAACCGTTACTCAACGAGTTAAAGCGCATTTTAGGTTCGGAAAATGTCGTTTTTCAGTGAAAGTTGTCTGAAATGGCTTGACATAATTTTTAATTCGTGTATCATATAAAGCAATGATTTTTCAGCATTAGACATAGGAGAGATTTAGTTATGAAAAAAATCGGTGTTTTGACAAGTGGCGGCGACGCACCGGGTATGAACGCTGCGGTTCGCGCGGTTGTACGCACAGCTTGCTACCTTGATATGGAAGTAGTCGGTATCCGTTACGGCTATAAGGGTCTTCTTGAGGAAGATTTTATAGAACTTAATATGCGTAATGTCTGCGACATTATCCATCGCGGCGGCACCAAGATTTATACAGCACGTTGCCCTGAATTCAGAGGCGAGGAGGCTGTTCGTAAGGGTGTTGAGATTGCAAAGAAGCACGGTATAGAAGGTCTTGTAGTTGTCGGTGGCGACGGTTCTTTCCGCGGTGCTCGTGACCTTTCAAATTTCGGTCTTCCCTGCGTTGCAATTCCCGGCACTATCGATAACGATATTGTCTGCACAGATTACACAATCGGTTTTGACACCTGCCTTAACACAGTTCAGGCTCTTGTTGACCGTCTTCGTGACACAATCGAAAGCCACAGCCGTTGTATGGTTGTTGAGGTTATGGGTGCCCGTGCAGGTTACCTCACTCTCAACGCAGGTATTGCAGTAGGTGCAACAGCAATCGTTATTCCCGAGATTCCCTACGATATCGAGAAAAACGTTAT
This sequence comes from Acutalibacteraceae bacterium, assembly GCA_045650985.1. Taxonomy (GTDB): domain Bacteria; phylum Bacillota; class Clostridia; order Oscillospirales; family Acutalibacteraceae; genus UBA8612. The sequence continues at coordinate 5,176 of JAZRRT010000161.1, forward strand.
CGAGAAGATTAAGCGTACAAAGGAAACAGGTAAAAACCATTTTATCGTTATGGTTGCTGAAGGTGTTCGTTTCCGTGACGGCATCACAGTTGATGAAATCGCTAAGAAGATTGAGGAAGAAACAGGCGTTGAAGCACGTTCGATCG
>JAZRRT010000162.1:0-2531 GCA_045650985.1 Acutalibacteraceae bacterium
ACTGAGCTATACCCCTATATTCAAAATGGTGGGCCATCAGGGACTCGAACCCCGGACCGACCGGTTATGAGCCGGTTGCTCTAACCAACTGAGCTAATGGCCCAAATGGCTGTAAAATCAACAGCTTTTGAATTATATCAAATAAAATTTGTCTTGTCAATATTTTTCAAAAAAAATATAGTTAATACGAAATTTTTCTTTTGCTGTTCTGTCGCTTTCTCACGATTAAAGAATTATGTGTTGAATTATTGTAAAACCTTTGATAGAATCATAATAGCAGGTACCGTAAATATATCAGGAGGTTTTAATTATGAAAATTATGACTTTTAATATCCAGCATGCGCTTGATTATAAGCGTCAGGTTATAGATTACGATTTTTTTGTAAAGGCAATCGGAAAGTATTCTCCCGATGTCTGCGGTCTTAACGAGGTCAGAGGTAAGGGCTGGATTCCGTGCTACAAAAATCAGACGAAAATCCTCGCTGACGGTCTCGGCTGGAACGGTTATTTCGGCAAAGCGGTTACGCTCGATTACGGCAATCCCTTTGGTAACGCTGTGTTGAGTCAGCTTCCGTTCAAGTCGGTCGAAACTTTTATCATTCCCGATCCGCCGAGGGTTGAAGAAGGGTATTATGAAACGAGATGCGTAATCAAGGCGATTATCGAGATTGACGGTAGGGACGTAATGTTTCTCATCACGCATATGGGTCTTATTCTTGCCGAGCGCGTGAACGCTGTTGAAACCGTATGCCGCCTGCTCGATGAGAACGATATGCCCGCTGTTCTGATGGGTGATTTCAACGTGACGCCCGAGGGGGACGAGCTCAAGCCGATTTACGAGCGTATGACAGATACGGACAAGACAGGGGAGTGCACTTTCCCGTCTGACAAACCGTTTAAAAAGATTGACTATATTTTCTACCGCGGTCTTGAGTGCACATCGGTGGAAACCATAAAAGAAGTCGTATCCGACCATCTTCCCATTATTGCTGAATTTAAGGTAATATAAGTATATAAACTATTGCAACTTCGTGCTTTTTGTGGTATCATATATTGAATTTTGATTTGTGAAAGGAATTTTGCAAAATGCTTAACACAGAAAAAACAATGGATAAGCTCGTTGCTCTTTGTAAGGGCAGAGGCTTTGTTTACGCAGGCAGCGAAATCTACGGCGGTCTTGCAAACACTTGGGACTACGGTCCTCTCGGTGTTGAACTCAAGACCAACATCAAGAACGCCTGGCGCAAAAAGTTCATTCAGGAAAATCCCTACAACGTAGGTCTTGACAGCGCAATCCTTATGAATCCTCAGACTTGGGTTGCATCAGGCCACCTTGGCGGTTTCTCTGATCCTCTTATGGATTGCCGTGAGTGTAAAACACGCCACAGAGCAGACAACCTTATTGAAGATTTTGACGGTACTAACGTTGCAGGTTGGTCAAACGAGCAGATGATGGAATACATCAAAGAGAAGGCAATTGCTTGCCCCTCTTGCGGTAAACATAATTTCACGGATATCCGTCAGTTCAACCTTATGTTCAAAACATTCCAGGGTGTTACGGAGGACAGCAAGAACGAGCTTTATCTTCGCCCCGAAACTGCACAGGGTATTTTCGTAAACTTTGCCAATATCCAGAGAACAACAAGAAAGAAAGTTCCCTTTGGTGTTGCTCAGATCGGTAAATCTTTCCGTAACGAAATCACACCCGGTAACTTTATTTTCCGTGTCCGCGAGTTTGAGCAGATGGAGCTTGAATTCTTCTGCAAGCCCGGCACAGATCTCGAGTGGTTCGAGTACTGGCGCGGTTTCTGCCGTGATTGGCTGTATTCACTCGGCATCAAGCCCGAAAACCTTCGCCTTCGTGATCACGATCCTGAGGAGCTTTGCTTCTACTCAAAGGCAACAACAGACTTTGAGTATCTCTTCCCGTTCGGCTGGGGTGAGCTTTGGGGCGTTGCTGACAGAACAGATTACGACCTTACTCAGCACATCAACACATCAGGCAAAGGTCTTGATTACTTCGATCCTGAAACAAACGAAAGATACGTTCCTTACGTTGTTGAACCTTCACTCGGTGTTGAGCGTCTCTTCCTTACAATCCTTACAGAAGCTTATGACGAAGAGGTTGTTGATGCAGAAAAGAACGACGTAAGAGTTGTTCTTCGTTTCCATCCTACACTTGCCCCCTTCAAGGCTGCTGTTCTTCCTCTTTCCAAGAAGCTTGGTGAGCAGGCTCAGGAGGTTTATGCACAGCTTGCTAAGAAGTTTATGGTTGATTACGACGATGCAGGTTCAATCGGTAAGCGTTACCGCAGACAGGATGAAATCGGTACACCCGTATGTATCACATACGACTTCGAGTCACTTGAGGACGGCTGTGTAACAGTGCGTGACCGTGACACAATGGAGCAGAAGAGAATCAAGATTGAAGAGCTCGACGCCTATATCGAGAGCATTATCGCATTGTGATTTCAGATGATATAAACTATAAAACACGCACCGTAAATTCAATGCGGCGCGTGTTGTTTTTT
>JAZRRT010000163.1:0-7240 GCA_045650985.1 Acutalibacteraceae bacterium
CGAAGGTATGTAGCCTTTGCATAGTAAAGGTCGCCGAACGTGCCTGATTCAACGTTCTCGCGTATAACGTCGCAGTCATTTCCGTGACGTCTGACAAAACCTATCATAAGAAGCTTGCCGTTACGCTCAGCTGCGTCACGCATTGCTTCTGCTTCCTGAGTGTTCATAGCCATAGGCTTTTCGCAGATAACGTGCTTGCCTGCATTAAGAGCGGCAATCGTACATTCGGCGTGCGCACTGTTCCACGTACAAACGCTGACTGCGTCGATTTCAGGTAAAGCCCTGAGCATTTCGTCCTTGTCGGTAAACGTTCTCTCAAGGGGAACGCCGTAAGTTTCCGCCATTGTCTTTACACGCTCTTCGTTTATATCGCAGAATGCGTAAAGCTCAGTGTTGGGATTGTTTATGTAACCTCTGATGTGCTCATTACTGATACCGCCTGTACCGATAATTGCCATTTTAAGCTTTGCCATAATAAGAACTTCCTTTCGGACATAATTTCAGATATAACCTTTCATATTTTACAGGCTTTAAAGAAAAAATTCAATAGTTATTATAATATTTTGTGGAAAAATTGCTGTTAACTGTGTAAAAAAAGATGACAGGAAAACAATCCTGTCATCTTAAAAACGTCTTTTACTTTGTAAGTTTTATTGAGTACAGCCAGTTACTGTCAAGCTCATCGGGGTTGATTGCAGGAAATACAATTTCTGCCTTGCCGCAGTTATCCTTAACTTCGACAGCTGCATCACAGCCGAGTACCGAAGCCTTGAGTTTTGGCGAATACTCAACCTCATCGAGCACCTGTGAGCCGAACGGGAATCGGTTGATTATTGCATAGACAGCGTCATCCTTTTTGGTGTAATAAACACCGTCCTGAAGTTTCTTGGTATATACACGGGTGCCGTATATCGCCTCACCGTTTACACGAAGCCAATCACCCATCTGGAGAAGGCGCTCCTCCATAATTACGGGAATTGTGCCGTCTGCATCGGGTCCTATGTTGAGCAGGAAGTTGCCGCCCTTTGATACAAGTGAGCAAAGCGTTTCGAGCAGTTCTTTGGCAGAAAGATAATCCTCACACTGCTCCTCTTTGTTTATGCCGAAGGAGTGACCGATACCTCTGCACTCCTCAAAAGGTCTGTCAAGCTCAACGTCTTCAATTCGTCTGAGCTGACCCTGATAAACGTCGATAATACCGTACTCAGTTGTAAAATTGCCTCCGAGCTTGCCTCTCGTCTCCTTACCCCAACGATCGTTAGGAACTATAAAATCCTTAACGGATGACTCGTTATAAAGCCACTGCAAAAACTCGGTTGAATGCCATACAGATGAGGGATGCTCCCACTCACCGTCGGTAAAGAGCGTGTTGGGCTGATACTTTTCAATAAGCTCCTTGAGCATGGGATGAAGGTGCTCAAGTGCATATTTCTCGGGATCTTCAAGGTAATAGGGATGCCACCACTCGTAAACGGAATGATAAACGCCAAAGCGCACACCTGTACCCTCCATAGCATTTTTCAGCTCCATAAGAAAATCGCGTTTGGGAGCGCACTCAACTGAGTTGAGCCCGGGAGCATGCTCCGTTTCATAAAGGCAGTATCCGTCGTGATGCTTTGAAACGAAGTTTATGTACTTTGCGCCGGCACGTTTGAAAAGATCTGCCCATTTGACAGCATCAAAACGCTCGCCCTTAAAGTCGTTTATAAAATCGTAATACGGTCTTGAACCATAGTGTTCCTTGTGATAAGCCTTGTATTTTTCCTGTGCTTCTGTTTCGCAGTTTTCGAGGTTGCAGGAATAACCGTACCATTCGGCATAATCCTTTTTAGGTGCATATGCGGGCACAGAATAAAGTCCCCAATGAATAAAAATACCGAATTTTGCATCGGCAAACCACTCGGGAACAGGACGTGAATTGAGGGACTCCCAATTGTTTTCGTACATTGTTTTTCACTCCGATTCAAAATATTTATATCACAAAAAGTCTCCCTCATAATGAAGGAGACTTTGGTGTTATGTAATCTTACCGATTAGCGTAATTAAGCGGCACTTACAAAGCCGAGAAGGAAAGCGAGAAGGTCAGCCGTATTAACGTTGTTGATGAAATTCTCATAGAAATCACCGATCGGGCCAAGCATCTCGAACCACTCGTTTACAAGCTCAGGGATGCTGTGAGCACCCTCGAAATCACCCTGGAAACCGAAGACACCGAGAATAGCGGAAACGAAACCGAAGAAATCGTCCCATGAGTAGGTTGTGATTGCATTAATCAAATCAGAGAAAGCAGATTCGATATTCTCGCCAGGTGTTGCTGCAAAAGACATAAGGCTTGTGCCTGCGATGAGCACAACAACAGTCAGAACTGCAGCGATAACTCTTGTGAATGACTTTTTCATTTTAAAAACTCCTTTACATTATTTTGTTCCTTGCGGAACTGAGTTACCGTGATTATACCATTACAAACCGACAATGTCAACCTTGTAAAAGATGAATTTACCTTCGGTTTATCGTCGGTTCACTTCAGTTTTCTTTACAAACAGTTTCAGCAAAAATAATCCCGGCAATCCGTCTTACGCTTGTGCCTGAGCCTATAAGCGTAACCCCAAAGAAAAAAATCCGAAAGGCATTTCGCTCCAACCTGCTGAGATTTGAAAAAAACGCTTTTGTGTTGCCTGTACTTATTGAGCGCGCAAGACTGACACAGCTGAGTGAGGCGTAAGAAAAAAGCAGTGCAGTAAAAAAGAGAAGAACGTTTCCTGCAATCAGCACCGCTAATACGGGAATACTTACACCTTCATTCACCATATTTATGCCTGCAAAAAAAATCAGAAACGGCACAAAGAAGAACAGAATCAACCTGACAACAGAAGCACAGCTACTCAGCAGAAAACTTTTTAACGAGCTCATCACATCGCGAAAGCTGAAAGCAACAACAAGCTCGGAAAAAGGACAGTAATATCCGCTTTTGATAAGATTGTACCACCTGTCTTTAACGGTACGCAAGCACTCGAGCAAAACAACAGAGCTGAGAACGGCAAGCACGCATACGGCAACCATCACCCTGCCCGCATTATCGCAAATAAGCGTGTTGAAATTTCGGAAAAGCAACAGCGCAAGTATCGCAACAGCACACCTGAACAAAAAAGAAAACAGAGCAAACAAATTGCCGCAACGGCTTTTTCCCAACAGCATAACGCGGGAAAGTAAACGAATTTTTTCACTTTTCAAAGTCAATCACCCCCAATTATTATTGACTTTAAAGAGCTGTATAAAACAAAAAAACCTTCGCATTTGCGAAGGTTTTTTGCATCGTTATAACTGAAATTATGCAGAAATCATAGCGATGAGATCCTGAGCAGCAGCAACAATCTTGTCGATGATGCCGGACTCCTGAATCTTAGCGACGATCTCCTTAACAGTAGCGATAACTTCTTCCCAGTTGATCTCCTTGAGCATTTCCATGATCTGATCCATTACAAATTCACCTCCGTTAATAGGTTTACACTATGGATTATATCACCCATTACAAAATTTGTCAAACAAAATTATAGTTTTTGACAAAAAATAAGTGCGGACCGCAGTTTTGCGGTCCGCCGGCAATTCTTATAATTCTTAAACGAAATTATGCAAAAAGGCCCTGGAAAAATTCTACGATAGCATCGATGACGCCGGAATCCTTAACCATACCTACGATTTCAGCAGCCTTGCCCTCGTTAAGAAAAGCGAGAAGCTCCTCTACAAATGCGAGAATCTGATCCATTGTTTTCACCTCCTGCATTTTGAAGTAATTTGATTATAAAAAAAAATAAATGTTCTGTCAACTCTTTGTGAACAAATTATTAACCGCGCGAGTAACATTGAGGTAAAAACAACTATCAAAGAGAACCAACAACAAAACATTGACGTATCCGACACGCGGTATTATAATATAATCACAGAGTTATGCCGTTTGTATTTGAATTCGGAGGTGCTGTAATATGTTTAAAAAGCTTTGTACGATATGTTTTTTCGTTGCCGGTTTGTTGCTTTTTTGCACGGCAAATGAGAGCAACACAGCCAACGATCTGCTGCGTTGCTTCACGTTTAACGCAAGCGCACAAGAATACCGGGGCAGTTGCGGCACAAACCTGACGTGGAGTTTCAACGACGCCACGGGCAAGCTCACAATCAGCGGCTCAGGCAACAAGTATGATACTAACAAACCGTGGAGCGCTTACAACAACTCAATTACAAGCATTGAGATTGAAGAAGGTGTAACTTCCACCACTAATTTCAAAAATATGCCGAACTTGCGTACCGTTGTTCTTGCCGACAGCGTAACTACAATAACACGCTATTCATTCAGCAATTGCGCTTCATTACAAACGGTCACATTCGGAAGGAATCTGAAACTTATTGATGAATTCGCTTTTAATTTGACAAGCCCGACTGCAATATACTATCCCGGCACGGAAGAAGAATTCAGCAAAAACGTTACTGTCAATGACGTTGAATCCAGCCAGATGGACGCTATATTCACTGTGCTTATACACGAATACCAGACTCCGAATGCACATTTTGATTCTTATTATGTCAACATCGGACTGAAAGTCACCATTTACCTCGACGGTCGGATGGTAATTACGGGTTCAGGTAATAGATTTTCGCAATCATTTTACAGCGAAGATGTGCAACTTCACCACAACTACCTGGATAAAGTAACAAGTTTAACCTTTCCCGAATCTGTCACCGACATATTCATAGATTTAAGAGACTTTACAAACCTTACTGAAATCAATCTCCCTTCCAACCTTACACACCTGGAAATTTACAATATCGAATACACCAAATTTTACAGAGACCAAAGCAACTGGGAAAACAATCTGCTTTATCACGGTAAATATGTATTATGTTCAAACGGTGCAACCGTTCTAAACATAAAAGAAGGCACCGAATTTATCGCAACACGAGCTTTCTCCGATACCGCTCTTACTGACATAACAATACCTGACAGTGTTAAAATCATCGACAATGACGCTTTCGAATGGTGCGAATCACTTAGTAACATAGAGATTCCGGACGGTGTGACGTATATCGGATATGCCGCTTTTAACGGTACGGCGTTGGAAAAAGTTATCATTCCGGACAGTGTAACGCATGTGGGAGGGTTTGCTTTCGGAAACTGCACGGCATTAACCGAAGTTTCGTATCCTTTAAGCGCTTATCTCGATGCAAGAGGACCTTTCATTAACAGGGTAAACATTCAGAAAGTAACCGTTACTGCCGGCTACGGAACTCCTTATGATTACACCGGGGACGATGACGAAACAGACAAAGTGTACTTCCCTATTGCTCCGTGGTACAGAGCAAACGAAGCAGAGGTGGAATTTGCCGAAGGTGTTAAAAAAATTCCGGATAAAATTTTTACGGATGGCTTACACGTAAAAAAAATCACAATACCCTCAACGGTAGAAACAATATCGGATACCGCATTCTACCGGCTCTATGCCCTTGAAGAAATATGCGTTTCCGAGCAAAGTCCTTATTTCAAAGTTGATGAATACGGCGTTCTGATGACCAAGGATAACAAAAAGATTATTTTTTGTCCGGTTAATAAGAATCTCACGGAATACGACATTCCGCAAGGAACGGAGCACATCTTCAGAAATGCATTCTGCGCTCACACCACGCTCAAAAAAATCACGCTGCCTGATTCGCTTAAAACAATCGGAGAGTATGCATTTTACGAATGTAAAGGGCTCGAAAAAGTTATTATTCCCGACAGCGTATATCTGATATCCGAAGGAGCTTTCGGCTACTGCGAATCAATTAATGAACTGGTATTGCCGAAAGATATACAAAGCCTTGGGCGTATGGCTTTTTACAAATGCTTAAAGGTAAAAAAAGTATTCATTCCGTCAAGTCTGACAAACGCAGGTGAAGACTCTCTGATTCTGCCAAAACTTACTGACATCTATTATGAAGGCACAAAAGAACAGTGGGATGCTCTTGCCAATAAGATAGGCGCGACATTTACAAACCTGATAAACCAGGGCACTACCGTTCACTACGAACATAAACACACCTGCTCGGAAGAAATGGTGATTATGCCGACGCATACTGCCACAGGAACGAAAAAATGCATGTGCTATTGCAGCCGAATTTCATATGAAGATATCCCCAAACTAAAATTCGAAATATGCGACGGAATTGTTGTTGACCCTGTAAAAAAGGTTATTTACGGGTTTAATCCCGGCGATACATCTATGGATAATTACACCATTTTACCCGAAGGCTATTCGTGGTTCTATATGCCCGGAAAGTACGGTTACGGCACCGATGCATCAGTACATCTGACCGACGGCAGAAAAATAATCGAATCGTACGAAATTATAGTTTTCGGTGATGTTGACGGTAATGCGGTTTATGACGCAAATGACGCTTTCCTTGTAAATATGATAATCAGCGGTACAATTACCGAAGATATGATAGGCAAAACAGCCTGGGAAGCTGCAGACTGCAACCACGACGGTGTGATAGACAACGCGGATTTTGACATACTTACGTCAGCAAGTGTGCTCCACGAACAGATACAGCAAAGCAAAAACAACACGAACATTGCACTCAACTCTCTGTTATCCGAATACTTAGCTTTGATTGACCAGAGCGCGGGTAACTCTGTTGAGATTACTCCCCCGCAAGAAAGTCAGCCTGAAAGCTCTGATGGCGAAATCAGCATACTAACGTTTATTATTGAGCTGATAAAGATTATAATCAGTATGTTGGCAAAAGTTTTCTGAATAACCGACTGAAGCAGTCTGCGTTATTTCTTTACGCAGACTGCTTTTTTTTGCGCAAAAAAACACAGCCCCTATGAAAAAGAGGCTGTGTGTATCAAAACTAATTAATAAATCGGGTATTTTTCGCAGATTTTGTTGACCTCTGCGCGTATATAATCCGCACTGTTCTCAAAATCTGTTGCGGCAAGGTGGATAAGCTCTGCAATCTTAACCATATCCTCCTCAACCATACCTCTTGAGGTAACGGCAGCCGTACCTATACGAACGCCACTTGTGATGAAAAACTTCTCGGGGTCGTTGGGAATCGCATTCTTGTTGACCGTGATGAAAACTTCATCAAGACGCTTCTCAAGCTCTTTACCTGTGATACTGAAGGGACGAAGGTCGACAAGCATAAGGTGATTGTCCGTACCGCCGGAAACAAGGTTGAAGCCCTTTGCGAGAAGTGCATCGGCAAG
>JAZRRT010000164.1:0-5439 GCA_045650985.1 Acutalibacteraceae bacterium
AAGAAATGAGAAAGAACAATGAGTAAGGCTGAGTGCACGCGATATATTCCTGACCACGATTATCACATCCATTCAACCGTTTCGCTATGCTGTCACGACAGCTCGCAGACACCTCAGGCGATTCTTGATTATGCCAAAAGAAACGAATTCACCTCAATCTGCCTGACAAACCATTTCTGGGACGAAAAAGTTATAAGCGAAGCAGACTGGTGCGACGAGCACGATTTTGCTCACGTCTCATCTGTACTGCCCTTACCGCAGGGCAACGGCACACGCTTCCTTTTCGGTGCGGAAACTGATATGGATTTCAACAACGTAGTCGGCGTCAGCAGAGAGCGAATTGAGCTGTTTGATTTCATCATTGTTTCCACAACTCACCTTCACCTTGACGGCAACACCGTCAGACGCAAAATCAAAACTCCCGAAGAAGCGGCTTACCACTGGGTTGACAAGATTGAGAATCTGCTCAAGAAAGACCTGCCGTGGCATAAAATCGGCATTGCCCACCTCACAAGCGGTCACATTATGAAGGGCAGGATGCTCGAAGTGTTACCGCTGCTTTCAGACGCTGTGCTCAGAGACGTTTTCAGCGAGTGTGCACGCAAGGGTGTCGGCATTGAGCTGAACATCAAAACAATCGGTATGAGCGAACAGGAAAGTCAGTTTTTTCTTCGTCCGTATTTTATTGCGAAGGAATGCGGTTGCAAGTTTTATTTCGGCAGTGACTCGCACAAGGCATCGGCTCTTGTCGGCACAAAAGAAAACTTCAGCCACGTTATCGAAACGCTCGACCTTCACGAATCGGATAAATTCCGACTGAATATCAACTAAAAAACACACCGCAGAGAGATAACTTTTCTGCGGTGTGTTCTGTTGTTTTTTACGGGAGCACATTGCCTGCCGCGCGGTATATTTCATACCACTCTTCACGGGTCAGCGTTATTTCACTTGCTTTGATACAGTCTTCAAGGCGGGTCAGATTCGTAGTACCCGTCACGGGTTGCATTTTTGCGGGGTGACGCAAAATCCACGCAAAGGCAACGGTTGTTTTGGATACGCCGTACTTCTCTGCGATTTCTCCGAGTGCTTTGTTAAGCTCGGGGAATTTTTCGTTATCGATAAAGCATCCGTCAAAAAAGCCGTACTGCATTGGTGACCACGGCTGAATCGTGATTTTATTCAGGCGGCAGTAATCGAGCACGCCGCCGTCACGGTTGACGGCTGAATCGTTATACATATTCACGTTTATGCCGGACTGAATCATCGGTGCGTGCATAACCGAAAACTGAAGTTGGTTGACGCAAAGCGGCATATCTATGCAGGATTCAAGCAGCTGCATCTGATAAGGATTCTGATTTGATACACCGAAACAGCGCACCTTACCCGAAGCTTTAAGCTCATCAAAAGCCTTCGCAACCTCCTCAGGCTCCATCAGCGCATCAGGTCTGTGAAGAAGAAGCACGTCTATGTAATCCGTACCGAGTCTTTTCAGGCTGTTTTCAACCGACTGTGTGATATGCTCGTAAGAAAAATCGAATCTGCCCTGACGTATACCGCACTTTGTCTGAATAATCAGGTCTTCTCTTTTCATCGAAGCAATCGCCTTGCCGAAAACGGATTCGCTTTTGCCGCCGCCGTAAATATCGGCATGGTCGAAAAATACGGCACCGTTTTCAACCGCTTTGTTTACAAAAGCCGAAGCTTCCGTTTCGTTCATATTGCTGATTCTCATACAGCCTACCGCAACCGTCGGCACCTGCAGACCGCTTTTTCCGAGCTCAATGTTATACATAGCCGCACCTCTTTTGAATTTTTATATTTCGATTATAACACAAACCTTGCGGAATACAACTCAAATTTATATTGTCAAAACGAAAAATATGTATTATATTAAACTTACAGACTGTAACAGAGGTGAACTTTATGTCATTCAGCGAAATTTTGAACCACGTAAAGCAGATTATATGTGCGCTTCTGGCGCTCATTCTCCCCTTCTTCGGCATCGGCACAATTGAGGATTACGGCTCAAAAGGTCCGTCAGAGGACGTAACGCGAATTATGTCATTCAACGTGCGCAACGGTGAATTTGACCGAGGTACAAGCGTCCCTCAGAGCATTGCGGATTATATGCCCGATTCGGTCGGTCTGCAGGAGTGCGAGGGCACTTGGTATATGACTCTCGACACATACCTTAAAAGCCGCTACGACATCGTCGGCGTCGGCAGACTCACAGGCATTAAATACATCGGCGAAGCAACGGCAATTATGTACCGCACGGATAAGTATAATCTTATCGACAGCGGCACGTTCTGGCTTTCCGAAACACCCGATAAGGTTTCCGTCGGTTGGGATGCACAGCATAACAGAACCTGCACGTGGGTAGTGCTCGAAAACAAGATTACGGGCGAACAGTATGCTCACATCAACACCCACCTTGACCACAAGGGACCGCAGGCACGCACAAACGGACTTGCGCTTGTGCTCGAAATGGCAGAGAGCTTTGATATGCCCGTAGTTCTGACGGGTGACTTCAACTTTGAGAAAACAGATCCGCTTTACACTCAGCTCGTTTCGGGCAAATTTGCCGACACGCAGGAGCTTGCTCAGGTAACGATGGACGGAAAAACCTACCACGGTTATAACGGCGGTGAAGACGGTGTGCCGATCGATTTTATATGTGTAAACGAGAAAATTACAACCGTAAAAGAATACCGCATCGTCAGAGACTCGTACAACGGAACGTACCTCTCCGACCACTATCCGATATTTGCGGATATGGTTTTCTGAACGTAAATCTTACATAAACAAAGAAGCCGCCTTTCGGGCGGCTTCTTTTTATGCTTTGATTTCAACCTTCGGGTCAAACGCAGGCATAAGCTGCAACTTGAAAAGATTGATTCTGTGTCTTCTGTCAATCATCTGCTTTTTCTCTTCGTCATCTATTTTGCCGGTACGGATGTAGATATCAAGCTCCGCGTATGTAAAGCCGAGGTTTTCCTCGTCGCTCTTACCGCAAAGACCGTCAATCGGAGTTTTGTCAACCAACTCCTTGGGCACGCCGAGCAGGTAGCCTATCTGCTTGACTTCGGTTACCGTAATGTTGCTCATCGGTGAAAAATCACCTACGGAATCACCGTAGCGCGTTGAATAGCCGACCCAATCCTCAGATAGGTTGCAGGTGTTGCAAACGCGTCCGTTACAGCTCTGCGAAACAGCATAGAGCGTGGACATTCTGACTCTCGGCGGAATATTCTGCACCGTCTGCGGAGTAATCTCCATATCTGCAGGCAGATTTTTGATAATGCCGTCAACAGCATCCTTGATATTGACAACGTAGTGCTTTATTCCAAGGTGGTTGACAAGCATAAATGCCTTATCAATATCGTGCTGTTCACCCTGAGGCATAAGCACGCCTATAACACGGTCTTTGCCGAGCGCCTCAACACAAAGCGCCGCCGCAATCGAGCTGTCCTTACCGCCCGAAATGCCGACAACGGCGTTGCAGCCTTTACCGTTCTCTTCAAAAAAATTGCGTATCCATTCCACGCATTCGTTTTTTACTTTTTCCGCATTAAACATTTATTTTTCCTCCGTACCGTTTACAGATTATTCGCCGACGACGTCAATCTGACACATTTTCATTGTTGCAAGCGCAGCGCTGTGCGTTTCGGGCGTAACGCCTGCACAGCAGGATGCATCAACCTTGATTTGTGCATCGGGGAAACCCGCTTTGATTATGAGAGCATTTGATACAACGCATATATCCGTGCAAAGACCTACTATCTCAACCGATTCAAGCTCTTCCTCTTTCCAATCGGGCCAGCCAAAATTGGGCTTGTCGATAATTTTACATCCGTCAACGTAAAGTCCGTCCGCAATCGCCCAACCTGCCGTACCTCTGATACAATGCGGCACGGGCAATTTTTTGCCCTCGGGCGTTTCAAGATAATTCTCGCCGTGGGTATCCCTTGTGAAAATTATCTCGTCACCGTTGTCGACATACTCTTTTATTTTTGCTCTGACATTTGGCACGATTGCAACTGCCTCTTTTGTGCCGAGCGCCATATCGATAAAATCGTTCTGCATATCAACGACAATAAGTGTTTTTTTCATAACGCATATCTCCTTTTTCGGCTGAGGTATGATATTTCTCAGCTCAAACGGCTGACTGTTTACATTATTATACTTTCATTTTTGACCCAGTGCAAGAAGTTTGAGCAACTATATAAAATTTTTCATCATACGGCAGGCTGTAAATCTTGCTTTAAGTTGTTGTTTGTGATAAACTAAAGGACAGATTGAAGGAGCGTGAAAAAATGCAGCCGACGGTAAGTCTCATTATCCCCGTTTACAACATCGAAAAATATCTGACTAACTGCCTCAACAGCGTACTTAACCAAAGCTATACACAGCTTGAAGTAATCTGTGTGGACGACGGCAGCAAAGACGGCTCAGCGCAGATTATACGCAACTTCGCAGAAAAAGACGGCAGATTCATCTATGTACATCAGGAAAACGCCGGCGTCTCCGCCGCACGAAACAGAGGGCTCGACATCGCAACGGGCGATTATGTTTTTTTCCTTGACGGCGATGATTATCTTCACACTCAGGCTATCGAAATTCTTGTTGAAGGCGCACTGAAAACAGGTGCGGATATGGTCTGCTCAGATTATACGGTCACAAAATCATCCGACGAAAAAAGTGAAGAATATCACAACTGTGATTTCGTGCAAACAGATTTCAACGCGCTGTTTACAGAGGGAAGTATGCCCGGCAAGTGTTGCTTTGCCAAACTTATAAAAGCCGACGTTGCAAAAAAAGTACGCTTTTTTGAAGGTGTTGCAATGGGTGAAGACGGTTGCTACGTCATACTTGTTCTCAACCTCGGCATAAACGTTTTCTTTACGGATAAGCCCCTCTATTTCTACTTTGTACGTCAGGGCTCAGCCACAAAATCCACACTCAACGAAAAAAAGTTGACGATAGTAAACGCATACGACAGGCTCTGCGATATTCTTGCCGAATCCGAAAACAACCACATCAGAGCGTTTTCACTCAGAGCGCTTTTTTACCAGATAAATCACAAGAAGAAGCTGTATAAAGGCTCGGAATTTGAAGCGCTTGCAAAGCAAACCTGCAAACAAATCGGCAAAAAACATCTGAAAACTTTCTTGAGAGAAAAAAACATCAGTTTCGCAATAAGAATGATGCACTTAGCCAAATTCATATTTAAGTAAATTCAGCACTACTGTTGCACCGCAGTGATACAGCCGTATCTTCTGCGGTGTTTTTGTTTATCCTCCGTCATCCATCGGCGTTTGTCACGCTATCTCTTGACAAAACTCATTGTGATTATATAATTAAACTTATCAATAAATACGGAGGAACTGTAATGAAAAAAGAAATTCATATAGATTCCGGCAAAAAAGTTTTACCCGT
>JAZRRT010000165.1:0-13005 GCA_045650985.1 Acutalibacteraceae bacterium
AAGGCGGCAGACAAAGAGGGACTTATGGCAATTGTGCGCCCGGGTCCTTACATCTGCTCCGAGTGGGAATTCGGCGGTCTGCCGTGGTGGATTCAGTCTGATGAGGATATTGAAATCCGCTGTATGAACAAGGCATATATAAAGCATTTTGACAGATACCTCGACCGTATGTGAGACGAGATAAGACCCCTGCTTTGCACAAACGGCGGCAACGTAATTATGGTTCAGTGGGGAAACGAATACAGTTATTACGGTGACGATAAGCAATACCTCAATTACCTCAAGGAAGGCTTTATACGCAGGGGCATCGACGTGCCGCTTTTCACCTCCGAGGGAACAGACAAACAAGACCTGCTTGACGGCACGATTGACGGTTGCCTTGCAACGCTGAATTTCGGCAGCAGAGTTGAAGAAAACTTTAAAGCACACGATGAGCTTTTCCCCGACAGCCCGAAGATGTGTATGGAAATGTGGAACGGTTGGTTTGACGCATGGGGCGACGAAAAGCACCACACAACCTCAGCGGAAGACTACGCAAAAACAGTTGACGATATGCTCGCACGAGGCAGTCTGAATATGTATATGTTCATCGGCGGCACTAACTTCGGCTTTACGTCAGGCGCAAACCACTACGAAAAGTACCTGCCCGACGTAACAAGCTACGATTATGACGCACCGCTCACCGAATGCGGTGACACAACGGCAAAATATTTTGCCGTGCGCGACGTGATCAAAAAATATATCGATTATCCCCTGCCCGAAGTGCCTGCAAACCGTGAGAAAAAGGCATACGGCAAGATAACGCTCGGCGAATCTGTCGGCTTTTTTGATGCACTCGACGTGCTCTCCTCGCCGATTCATTCAGACGTGCCGAGATGTATGGAGCACTACGGCACAGGCTACGGATATATCGTCTACCGAACAAGGCTCAACCGCGATTACGACAAAAGCGAGCTGGTTATCACGGAGCTTGGTGACCGTGCGCAAATTTACGTAAACAAAAACCTTGCGGGCATCATATACACAAACGATGAAAAGCTCAGCGTTGACATTTCCGCAAAAGAGGGCGATGAGCTGACAATAATCTGCGAAAATATGGGCAGAACAAACTTCGGACCAAAGATGATGAAGCGCAAGGGTATTGCAGGCAGATGTCTGCTCGGTGACAGAATACATTTCGGTTGGGACGCATATCCCCTGCCTATGGATAACCTTGAAAAGCTCAGCTTTTCCGCATCTCGACCCGAAGAAAAATCCGCATTTTACAGAGGATACCTCACCGTTGACGAAGCAAAAGACACCTTCTTAAAGCTCGATAATTTCACAAAAGGCTTTGTTGTGATAAACGGCTTCAACATCGGCAGATATTGGGAAATCGGCCCGCAGAGGACGCTGTATATCCCCGCTTCCCTCCTTCACGAAGGCGAGAACGAAATTGTTGTTTTCGAATCAGACGGGCTCAAAGGCACACCCGAAATCGAATTCTGCGACAAACCGATACTGGAATAACCGCAAATTTTCTTTAACCGCCACAAGCGTGAGGAATATAAAACTCAAGGAGAAATACACGATGCAAAGCAAAATCATCTGCAATCTGGCTCCGAGTGAGCTGAACAACCGCAACAGCGAAGGCGCTTTTATAAGACTGCGAAACGGTGATATTCTTTTTGCTTATTCACGCTACGGCGCAGAGGGTGACGATGACGATGCGGCGGCAGATATTTACGCCTGCATTTCCGTTGACGGCGGCGAAACCTTCGGCACACCGTACGAGCTTATCGCACGCAGTAAATTGAAAGCTGACAACATAATGTCCGTTTCCTTCCTGCGTATGGCAAACGGTGACATAGGTATGTTTTTGCTTGCAAAAAGCGAAATCACGAACTGCCTGAGCTACCTCATCCGTTCAGCCGACGAAGGAAAAACCTGGGGCACACCGACGCTGTGCAGCGAAAACAGCGGCTATTTTGTTGTCAACAATGACAGAGTAATCCGCACAAAAAGCGGCCGTATACTTGTCCCTGCGGCAAAGCACGGCACAATATGCCTGCCGGGCAGTAATATGGTGGACGATATTCTGCCGGGCGAGCTTTACGTTTTTGCTTCCGATGATGACGGCTTCACCTGGTACACACTTTCAAAAGGAACAACCATACCTCTTTCACAGGGTTGCACAACGGGTGTGCAGGAGCCGGGACTGCTCGAGCTTGACGACGGCAGACTCCGCTGTTTTATCCGCAACGATTCAGGCAGGCAGTATGAAGCCTTTTCTTCGGACGGCGGCGCAAGCTGGAGCGAGCCGAAACCGTCATACTTTACAAGCGCCGTATCACCGCTTTCGGCAAAGCGTCTTTCAGACGGCAGAGTTATTGCCGTGTGGAATCCCGTACCCGTTTATAACGGCAGAAGCGATGAGGTTGAGGGCGTGTGGACGGGCGCAAGAACACCGCTTGCCCTTGCGCTAAGCAACGATAATGCAAAAACGTTTTCGGATTTTGAGTTGATTGAAACCGATGAGCGTTCAGGCTTTTGCTACGTTGCAATTCACGAAACCGATGATAACAGCATCCTGCTTGCATACTGCGCGGGAAGCGTTGAAGACGGCTCCACACTGAACCGCCTCAGAATAAGAAAAATCCGACTCTGAAAGGTGAGCAAAATGAAAATTATAAGACAGACAGGATACGAAAAGATCTTTCCGTATATTGCATATATTCCGGAAAAAACAAGCGCACACCCTGCCCTGATAATTCAGCTTCACGGCGCCGGTGAACGCGGCAACGGAACAGACGAGCTTGACAAGGTGCTTGTGCACGGCTTTGCCAACGTCGTAAATGACGAAAATCTCAAAGACTGCATTCTTGTTATGCCTCAGTGTCCGACAGACAGTTTCTGGGTGGCAAGAATAGAGAGCATTAAAAAATTTATTGATGAAATGATTGCCAAGTTTTCCGTTGACACCGACAGAGTTTATCTGTGCGGCATAAGTATGGGCGGCTACGGCACGTGGAACACGTCTATGACTTTCCCTGATATGTTTGCCGCAATTGCTCCCTGCTGCGGCGGCGGTGCGGCATGGGGCGCTCCTGTGCTAAAAATGCCCGTGTGGGCTTTTCACGGTCTTGATGACACCGTTGTATTGCCACGCAATACAACGGATATAACAGAAAAGCTGGCAGAAACCAACCCCAACGTTAAATGCACACTTTATGAGGGCGTAGGTCACGACTGTTGGAATCAGGCTTTCTCCGAAGAACTGCTTGAGTGGATGTTGGCACAGAAAAAATAATCCGCAATTATTTTGCCGTAACCCTGATGCGGGAATAGATTTTAAAGCGACGTCAACACCCAATAAATAACGCCGTAAACAAAAGCTGCTGCGGTGCCGTAGACGATTACGGGGCCTGCTATTTTGAACATATTTGCCGCCGTGCCGAGGATTTTGCCCTCGGTTTTGAATTCCATTGCAGGTGACACAACAGAGTTTGCAAAGCCTGTAATCGGCACGATTGTGCCTGCGCCCGCATAGCGTGCAATCTTATCAAAAACACCGAATGCAGTAAGCACTGCGGCAATCACAATCAACGATACGGCAACAAGGGTTGACGCTGTTTTTTCATCTGTGCCGAGATAAAGATAAAGATTTTTTATCGCTTGACCGAGCGTGCATATTCCGCCGCCGAAAAGGTAAGCCATAAAAACATTCTTTATTTTCGGAGATTTCGGCACAACATCGTGCACAAGTTTTTTGTAAGCTTTTTTATCCATAAAAAACAACCTCTCTTCCGATAATTATTTTTATCACACAGAGAGGTTTTATTCTTTTTTGAGTTGATTTAATTGATGCGTTGTTATAAAATAAGTTGCAGAAAACGAAGGAGATAAAACAAAAAATGAAGAACATCGTACTAATCGGTATGCCGGGCGCAGGCAAAAGCACAATAGGCGTTCTGCTTGCAAAATCAATGCTTTACAGCTTTGTTGACACCGACCTTATTATCCAGAATAAACACGGCAAAAGCCTTTGCGATATAATCGACAGCATCGGCACAGACGGATTCTTAAAAATTGAACACGACGTTATCTGCGGCTGTGATTTCGAGCGCAGCGTTATCGCAACGGGCGGCAGTGCCGTATACGGTGAGCAGGCAATGGCTCACCTTCGCGCAAACGGTACGGTGATTTATCTTGAGCTTGAGCTGGAAGAAATAGAGCGCAGACTCGGCGACATACACTCAAGAGGCGTTGCAATGAAAAACGGCACAACCGTAGCCGAAATTTATAACGAGCGCAAAGCAATCTACGAAAAATATGCCGATATAACTCTCAACTGCTCGGGTCTTACGGCAGAGCAATGCGTTGACAAAATAACAGAGATGATAAAGTAAAAAAAGCTTGCAGAGGTTACGCTCTGCAAGCTTTTTTGTTATTCGGTTATCTGGTAAATTCTTACGTAATCTACGATATACTCTGTATGATAAGTGTCCTTATCAAGTGCGGCAAGCTGAGTTTCGTCGGGAATTTCGAGCGAAACTATAACGTCTTCCTTAACCTCGGAAACACCGTCGCCGAAAGAGCTGCGTGCCGTTTCAACACCGTTGACGTAGAAAATGTATTCTTCATCCGTCCACATTACACCGTAAGTGTTATACTCCTGATGAATGTTGTTGCCCTTGTAGTAGCCGAGGCGCTCGGACTGATAGCCTTCCTGCTCACCGCCGACACCTGCGCAATGAATCGTCTGTCCGATTGATTCGTAGCGCTTGTGTGTTTCGTCATTATAGCTTTCCATTATGTCAATTTCAGCGCCGCCTATTCCGCCCTTTGATATGGAAGCGGTATACGGAGCATCTGCCTGAAGCCAGAAAGCAGACCAATAGCCTGAGCCTTCGTTAAGGATACAGCTGATTTCAAAATAGCCCTTGCAGTAACGCTCCTTCAGCTTAATCATAGCGGTGTACCAGCCCTCGCCGTATGTGCCGTCGGTCTGATATTCGCCTGTCATAATCATTTTGCCGTCTTTGAGCTTAACCTGACTTTCGGCATTGAAGCCGCCTCTTCTCGGGCCGCTTCCTCTGTATTCCCACACGTCGGTGTTAAGCTCCGTGCCGTCAAACTCATCCTCAAAAACAAGGCTGTAACCTGTCAGATCCAGCTCATCGCCGAGCGGTCTGATAGGCATATCAAAAACCGTAAGACCTATAAGCTCCGCAACAATAAGCAGTGAAGCTATCATTGTCTTCAATGAGCCTGAGGTGAACGCTTTTTTGAGATATTTTCTCTGAAGGTCAACGCCGTGCATCTGCCACGGAGCAAGCTTCAATACTTCTGTCAGAAATTTATCAAGCATTTTATTTCCTCCCCGTGTTATTTAGTTGCGGCAGTCTGATATATCCTTACGTAATCGACAACAAATTCGGTATGATAACTATCCTTATCAAGTGCCGCAAGCTTATCCTCATCAGGAATCTCGAGCGAGACTATAACGTCCTCCATAACCTCGGAAACACCGTTGCCGAAAGAACTGCGTGCAGTTTCAACGCCGTTGATATAGAAAATATACTCATCGTCAGTCCACTTGAGACCGTAGGTATTATATTCGTCATATACATCGTTGCCCTTGAACTCACCGAGAATACGTGACTGGAAGCCTTCCTGCACGCCGTCGACACCTGCGCAATGAATTGTTTGTGTTACGGAGTTTCTGCTGAGGAAAGTGGGTGTACCGATAGACTCAAAAATATCAATCTCTGCGCCGCCTACGCCGCCCTTTGATACGGAAGCGGTATACGGGCTGTCAGCCTGAATCCAGAATGCAGACCAGAATCCGTCGCCCTCATTTACCTTACAGCGAATTTCAAAGTAACCCTTACAGTATCTTTGCTTGAGTTTGATCATACCCGTGTACCAGCCCTCGCCGTAAGTGCCGTCTGTCTGATAATCACCTG
Source organism: Acutalibacteraceae bacterium (assembly GCA_045650985.1). GTDB lineage: Bacteria > Bacillota > Clostridia > Oscillospirales > Acutalibacteraceae > UBA8612. Next base: position 5,949 of record JAZRRT010000165.1, read on the forward strand.
TCATAATCATATTGCCGTCTTCTACTCTGACCTGACTTTCGGCATTGGAGCCGCCTCTTCTCGGGCCGCTTCCTCTGTATTCCCACACGTCGGTGTTAAGCGCCGTGCCGTTGAATTCGTCCTCAAACACAAGCTCATATCCGCTCAGATCAAGCTCAGGACCGCGGGGAGTCGTGCCGGTATCAAAAATTATAAGACCGAAAATTTCGATAATTGCAACAATCGCTGCAATAACCTTTTTGGGTGAAAAAGAGAAAAGCTGCTTGAAATACGTGCCGAGCTGATTGAAGCCCCACACCTGCCTGTAAGCGAATTTGAGCTTTTCTGTCAGAAATTTTTCCATAATAAAATCTCCTTTGCGTTATTCGGCAAGCTGATAAATCTTTACGTAATCAACAATAAATTCGGAGTGGTAAGTTTCGGGGTCGAGCTTTGCAAGCTCCTCAGCCGAACCCATACAGAGCGAAACTCTCACCTGCTCCTCCACCTGCGAAACACCGTTGCCGAACGTGCTTCGTGCGGTTTCAACACCGTTTACGTAGAAAATGTACTCATCTTCCGTCCACTTGAGACCGTAGGTATTATACTCATCATAAATGTTGTTGCCCTTGAAGCAACCGAGCATTCTGGACTGGAAGCCCTCCTGCACGCCGTCAACACCTGCACAATGAATCGTCTGTGCAACACCGTTTGCATCGAGCAGGTTGCCCCAGTTCATAGCTTCAAATATATCGATTTCAGCGCCGCCTACGCCGCCCTGTGAGTATTCAGCTTCGTACGGATTCTTTGCCTGAATCCAGAAAGCGCTCCACATTGCGCCGCCTGCGCTTGCTTTGCACTTGATTTCAAAATATCCCTGCTTATACCACTCTCTGAGTGCAAGGTCGCCGCAATACCAGCCTTCGCCGAGCTCACCGTCTTCAAGATATTCGCCGGTGATTACAAGGTTGCCGTTTTCGACCTTGGTCTGTGTGGGTGAGTAGCAGTAGCCGCCACGCTCTGCGCCCGTGCCCCAATACTGCCACTTGTCCATATCAAGCTCCGTGCCGTTGAACTCATCCTCAAAAACAACCTCGTAGCCTGCAAGGTCGAGAGCCTCACCTCTGGGGGTAAGAGCCGAATCGAAAACAATAAGTCCGAAAATTTCTGCAATTGCAACAATCGCCGCAATAATCTTCTTGGGTGAAAACGAGAAAAGCTGTCTGAAATATGTACCGAGCTGATTGAAGCCCCATACCTGCCTGTATGCAAACTTGAGTTTCTCAGTCAAAAACTTATCGAACATAATCAAATTACCCCTTTATTACAGCTTAACTTTGAAAACAACCTTTGTTACCTCTGCGCTGTCTGCGCCTGCGTTTACGCAAGGCTTATGGGCATCCTCCGGCAGAAGATAAACAAACGTGCCTGCATCGAGAACTATGCTGCTTACGTATTCGGGGTCTGCATAAAAGCCGATGTCGCCGCCCTTTGAAAACTCTTCGCTTATTTCGTCCGTACAGGATGAAATATGCGCCCAGTCGATACGCTCCGCTCCTTTGAGCACAATCTGAACATCCGCATAGCTGCGGTGAGCCTCAAGCTGCTTTGTTTCTGCCGCGCCTGTCATATACGTTGCAATATTTGCCTTGAGTTTATCGGGAATAAGCTCATAGCTGCCGTCAGCCTTGGGAGAAGAAAAATATTCGGTTACGAAATCAAATATGTTTTCAAACTCGGGGCATACGCTTGAATAGGTTTTAAGATCCTGAATTTTTCCGACTATCATAGATTCTGAGCCTCCGTAAAATTTTATTTGGTTAGATTATACTATTTTACGCGATGATTGACAACCGAAATATGAAAATTAGGAAAAATAAAAACGGAAGGCAAAAACCTTCCGTTTTAAGTGTTATTTAAAAGCCGAACTTTGCCAGAATATCCATAAAGAATTTGACGATGTATTCGAAGAACTCGAGAGCAAGGCTGATAAAGCTGAATGCAGCCTCCGTGCTTTCAAGGTTACCGATGTCCGTTGCGGGTGAGCCGTCGTAATCGGAGGTGTGTGAGTAGAGCCAGGAAATCATACCGTCGGGGCTCTTGAGCTCAACTGTTTTGCCCGTGGCATCAACCGTTGAGGCATAGGGGTATGCGCCGTCGTCATAAGCGAACATATCGCTGTTTACGGCAAACCAGGCGTAATGTGCGCTGGGGCAAGCTTCACCGTCGGCAAAGCAGACCTTCTCAAGCGTTGTGAAGCGGCAATCAGAAGCAACTGCCGTTGTGTTGCAAAGTCTTTCCCAACCGGGAGCAACGCTGCTGTTGTAGTTTACAATCGGGTCGGGCTTTCCGGATGTGAGCCATACGGGAACGTCCTTGATAAGCTCAAACTGACTTGTCGAGGGTGACATTGCGGGACAGATGGGGAATATAGCCGCAAACATATCGGGATATGCAACAGCCATATTGTAAACCATTTTGCCGCCCATTGAGTAGCCGCCGACATAGATACGGCTAAGGTCGATATTATCGCCGTATTTCTTTATGAAATCGTCAATTGCGGCGCGTGTGGGAAGAACCATTGACGTGCCCCAATAGTTGCTGTATTCCTCGCGTGAACGGGGTGCAAGGATAAACGCACCGTCAACGTCGCCGAATCTGCTCTGGAACTCTTCACTTGCCCAGAATGCAACATAGTTTTCGTTAACCTGCTCACCGTTATAAGTGCCGTCACTCATACCGTGAAACCAGATAACAAGCGGATACTTCTTCGTGTCGTTACTCTTGACGGGTGAGAAGTACATATACTCAACCGAATAATCGCCTGCAACCGGGCCTTCGCCCTCTTTGAACTGTGCTCTGAGATTGCCGATCTGAGGTCTGAGGTCAACTGCGCTTACACCGATACAGGTGCCTAATAACATTACAACTGCAAGAACCACCGATATGATTTTTTTCATAATGTGCTTTCTCCTTTGCTATTTTCTTTAAAATAATTTTACCAAAATCAACCCAGTATGTCAACTATATCGCAGGTTGTGTCAACGTACGCATCCGCACCCGCGGCAATAAGCTCCTCTTTGCCGAAACTGCCCTTGACGCCTACAACGTAACAGCCTGCCGCCTTGCCCGAAACAACGCCTGCAACGGCATCTTCCACAACCATACAGTTTTCGGGGGCAACACCGACTGCCGCGGCAGCTTTCAGATAAATTTCCGGATCGGGCTTTTTGTGCGTTATATCGCTGCCTGTGATGACAGCGTCAAAAACAGATTCCTCAACACCGAGGACGTTTATGTTTGTTACAACCTTGCGTCTGTCGGCAGAGGATGCGACTGCAAGGCGGTATTTCTTTTTAAGTTCGGGCAGAACGGTGCTCATATTCGGTGCGGCATCAACAATCGTGCCTGCAAGCTGAATATAAATTTCGTAACACTCGTCTTTCATCTGCGGCAGATAAGTGCCGCCGTTTTTCTCAACAACTCCGCCGATTGCGGCATCCTCGCCCATACCGACAAAATCGTTGAAATCCTCAAGTTTTGCATCAATGCCGTACTTTTCTTTCAGATGCTTGATACAGCACTTCATCAGCGGAATTTCAGAATCCACAAGCACTCCGTCCATATCAAACAAAATCGCTTCAATCTTCCTCATTTTCATACCCCCAACCATCTATTCCTTTTCTTTGCATAGCTCCGATTATTTTGGAGCGGATATCGCCGTATTTTTTCTCAAAACCCGAAAGCAACTGCTTCATACTTTCGCGCTCCGTTGTACCGTCGGCAGGACATCTGCTTTTAACCACGGGCAGCTCCATTCTGCGCACAATGCGCGCCGGCTCGCTCTCACGGCAGAAAATCATCGGGCGGATAACGTGAATATCCTTGCGCGAAAGATAAGTAACCGGCGAAAAGCAACCTATATGACCGCCATTGAGCAGATTCATCATAAACGTTTCTGCCGCATCGTCCATATGGTGGCCGAGCGCAACCTTGTTACAGCCTGCTTCCTTCGCCGTATCGTGCAGAGCACCTCTGCGCATTTTTGCGCACAGACTGCAGGGATTCTTTTCCTTACGGTTTTCAAAAATTATTTTGCCCAGCTCCGTACGCTTGATTATGTACTCGACACCGATTTCTTCACACAGCTTTTCAAGCGGAGAAAAATCCGTTTCCTCACCGCCGAAGCACGGGTCAAGCGAAATTGCAACAAGCTCAAACGACTCGGGATAAAATCGCCTGATATTTGCAAGCGCAACAAGCATAGCCGTGCTGTCCTTACCGCCCGAAAGTCCGACGGCAACACGGTCACCCGCAGTTATCATATTATATTTTTCCATAGCCGAGCGCATATGGCTCATCATCTTCTGCATTTTTAGTACCTCAGGTAAGTTGATTTACTATCGTACATTGAGACACCGAGGGGAGTGTTAGTCTCTGTCTTTTCGTTATTAATGCGTTTTCAAACGCAAATCATGCAAAATCTATTTTGCAAATCATGATTTTGTAAAAAATCAAATCATGCGAAGCAAATCATTTTTAATACCTCAATGAAATTGCTATGCTATCGTACGTTGAGACACCGAGGAAAGCTTCTGCCTCTGTCTTTCTGATACCTCAGTTAAGTCGATTTACTGTTGTACGTTGAGGCACCGAAGGAATCATCTGTCTCTTATTTTGCAACCCTCAGTCACTCCGTGACAGCTCCCTTCAAAGGGAGCTTTTTAACCTCCTTTTGAAAGGGCGAAGCACCGAAACGCCGCCTGTGGCGGATACAGTGAGGTGCTGAGAGGAAGAAACAAGGAGCAGTGCCGACGCTCCAAGGAAGGCAATGCGACTATGTTTCTGAAGGAGGTGGATTTTGCGAAGCAAAAGACGGAGGATTGTCTGCATTAAAGCTTGCTCTTTAACCTCTCCTGCACGGTGTTATCAATTACCGTACAGACTTCATAAAAGTTCTTATTTATATCTGAATTTGAGAAACGAAGAATCACCAGACCTAAAGACTCTAAGTATTTATCTCTTTCTGTATCTTTTGCTTTACCCGTTTCTTCAAAATGTTGTGAACCGTCAAGCTCTACTACGAGTTTTGCTTTATCACAATAAAAATCGACGATATAATTATCTATTATTCTTTGTCGGTTAAATCTTACAGGATATGTACGCAGGAATTGATACCAAAGTTTGTTTTCCTGCTCGGTTGCGTTTTTACGTAAAGCACGCGAAAAACCTTTTAGCTTTTTGTTTCTTGGCAGGAATGAGTTTTCCATTTTCAGCATTCCTTTTGTTTTTATTTTTTCAACCCTCAGTCACCTGCGGTGACAGCTCCCTTCAAAGGGAGCTTTTTAACCTCCTTTTGAAAGGAGGTGGATTTTGCGAAGCAAAAGACGGAGGATTGTTACTGATTCAACAGCTCAATTATTTCATCCGAAAGCTTCAGATATTCTTCTTGCGAATCGAGGATTTTGCGCGCAATAAACTTCCACGAATAACGCTCGCTGTAATCCTCTGCCGTATCATCACGGTAAGGGTTATTTTTTATCAGCCCGATTATTTCACGGCTCAATTCAACGTCGCCCTTGCGCATAACACGCTTTGCGGTAAATATAAGCGAATATTTGTAAGTGTTAAGCTCGCCGAAATAAACACGGCGCAGATACTCACTCTCTGCAATAACACGCACCATATTGTCCTTGTTTTTTCGGTGCATAAGGTAGCGGCTGACGAGCCTTGCAACGCAGGCACTCGCCGCGCGGGAATGAGAAAAAAGCTCCTCATTCGCCCTAAGAAAACCGAGCACAAACTCAAGTGCCTCCTGCGGATTTTCAGCAGTTAATGCATCAATTTCAAGACCTGTATTTTTTTCGTTATCAATTAGCTCTTCACCGCTGAATTTTTTTATATCAATCATAACTACACAATCTCTCTTGCAAAAAGATTAATAATCCTGAACAATTTTCTTGAAAGCGTTGCCCTTCTCTTCGAAATTCTTATAGCGGTTGTAGCTTGCCGCCGCAGGGGAAAGAAGGCATGCCTTGCCGACAGCGGTCAGCTCAAAGCTTTTGGCAACCGCATCCTCAAGGGTTTCACAGCGCACGATATTGAGCTTGCAACCCTTTGCCTCAAGCTCGTCTGCAATATTATAGCCTGTTTCGGGCATACAGACGAGGTTATCAATCGGAGCAGTCATAAGCTCGATAACAAAGTCTGAATAATCAAGACCTCTGTCCATACCGCCGACAATAAGTGTGCCTACATTGCCGAGTGCCCTGACGTTGCCGAGCACCGCGTTGGGAATTGTTGCAATGGCATCATCGTAGAAGCTGATTCCGTTTTTAACAGCGAATTTTTCAAGTCTGTGCGCAATTCCGCCAAACTCGCTGACTGCTTTTTCGATTGCCGCATCACTTACACCGAACTCGCGCACGGCTGTTGCGGCATAGAAAATATCCTGCCACTGAAGCTCACCCGGCAGCGCCTCGGTGAGCGTTGTGAGCTTTCTGAAAAACTCATCGTTTTCATAAGCCTTGCGGCTGACCCTTACCATACGTGAGCGCACAAAGCTCAGGTCACCCACAACGTCCTCAAGCAGCTGGTCTGCATTTGAAATAAAGAGGTTATCCTCAGTCTGATAGCGCACAATGTTGAGCTTTGCGCCGATATAGCCCTCAAAGCCGTTATAGTGATCAAGATGCTCGGGAAATGCATTTGTGAAAACAGCAACGTCGGGCGAAGCGTGAGAAAACTCGAGCTGATGACAGCTCATTTCAATGACGGCAATCTTACCCTCAATCTCATCAAGGCTTTCAAAAACAGGTGTGCCGATGTTGCCCATTATCATAGAGGGAACACCTTCCGCCTGAAGCATACGGTAGATAAGAGTGGTCGTTGTTGTTTTGCCCTTTGTGCCTGTAATGCCGATTTTTTTGCAGGGTACAAAACGCAGGAACAAATCCATTTCGCCCGTAACTGTAGTGCCTTCCTCTATTTTAACATCACGCAGTGATATACCGGGGCTTTGCATAACAATATCGAAATTGTTTATGCAGTCAAGATAATTATCACCGCAGATGAGAGT
>JAZRRT010000166.1:0-14936 GCA_045650985.1 Acutalibacteraceae bacterium
GAACAGGAACAACAGTGCTCGGAACATTTATGCCGAGAATTTCGGTGTACTGCGTTTCGAGACCGAGTCTGTCATATATTTTTTCGACATCCCAATGCTCAAGCTCTACAACCATATCAATTTTCTCCGTCAGCTTGACCGAGCCCATACCGAAAAGTCTGCGTGCGTTAATAATTCCGACACCTCTGACTTCGATAAAGTGACGGATATTGTCGGGAGCTGAACCGACAAGCGTGCGTGAAGATACCTTGCGGATTTCAACAGCATCGTCACCGCTAAGTCTGTGTCCGCTCTTGATAAGCTCAAGTGCAGTTTCGCTCTTACCTACGCCGCTGTCACCAAGGATGAGCACACCTTCACCGTAAACCTCGACAAGAACACCGTGACGGGTAATACGCGGAGCCAGCTCAACACCAAGGAAAGATATCAGCGTGGACATACAGCCTGAAGTTGAATCCTTTGTCATAAGCACGGGCACACCGTGCTTTTCGGCAAGCGGAAGAAACTCAGCCGGAAGCTCAAGCGAGCGGGTTACAATACATACAATGGGCTTGTGTGAAAGATAAAAATCAAGACGTTGGTAGCGAAGCTCATCGGACATACCGCGAAGATACTCAATTTCCGTCAGACCGAGGAACTGAACTCTTCCCGCATCAAAATAATCGTCATAACCCGAAAGTATAAGACCGGGACGGATTACCTCCTGCATGGTGAGCATTATCTCTGCAGGGTCGCAAGGTGTATAGAGCACGGAAAAAGAGTGCACGTCGATAACCTTCTGCAACGCAACGGAATACTTGGAAGCCATATATACCCTCCCCTTCAAATGATAGTTGGGTATATTATAAATAAATAAAACGGAAACTTCAAGTCAAAAGCGAAAAAATGTTGTTATTTTTCAGACGCACTTCTGTATTTTTCTCTTGTTGCAATGCCGCCTCTGATATGACGCTGAGCTTTATTGGTGTTGAGCACCGCTCTTACCTGTTCGTAAAGCTCTGAGTCAAGCCGCTCAAGGCGACGTGAAACATCAGTATGTACGGTTGATTTGCTTATTCCGAATTGCTTGGCGGCCGCTCTGACTGTTGTTCTGTTTTCAACGATGTATCTTCCGAGCTCAACGGCTCTTTCTTCAACAATAAACTGCAAAATAAAAACCTCCCAAAATCATATCTCTACATTGATATGACGGGAGGCTGTTTTTTATACTTGACTTGTCCTTGCTGTCAGCTGACAAAAAAATCTGCTTCAAGCATTGCGCAAAGGCAATGGTAAACAGGCAACGTAAGCTCCTGAATTTTGAAAGTTTCGGTTTCGGGCAGTTTTATGCAAACATCACACGTCTTACTCATAAGACTGTCTTTACTGCCGGTAATGCCGACACTCAAAACGCCCTTTGCAGCAGCCGCTCTTACAGCGTTTACAACACTTGCGGAATTACCGGATGTGCTCAAAGCAATAAGTACGTCGCCTTTATTGCCTAATCCGTAAACCTGCTGAGCATAGGCGTAGTCAAATTCAAGATCATTGGCAAAAGCGGTGAGCAAAGCAGAATGCGCAACAAGAGAAACGGCAGGAAGAGCACCCTGAAGATGCGTAAGAATTTCATCGTCACCGTTTTGCGCTTTCTCGCTTATCTTTCTGCCGAGCAAAAACCCCTTCATAAGCTCGCCCACAATATGGTCGGCATCAGCCGCACTGCCGCCGTTGCCGCACGCCATCACCTTGCCGCTTGAATCGTAACAGCTTTTGATAAGTTTATACGCATTGTATATTTCATCTTTGCAGCTGTTGAGCGCGGGATAACGCTCAATAAGCTGATTGAAAATATCGTTTGAAGTCATTGTTCACACTTCCTCCGTTCAGTTCATAAACGCAACACCGAGTGCTGCATAATCGCCTATCGAATCGCCGAGAGCAGCAGGCAAAATCCTGCACACGCCGGCAGAAAGCCCGAGAGCCTCAGCCTTTATTGCTTCTTCCATTTTCTCTTGAAGCAGAAGGGATGAACGCTGATATATACTGCCGATAACGATTGCCTGCGGGTTGAGAATATCAATCATAACGGCAATGCCTCTGCCCAGATATTTGCCGCAGATTCCGTAAATTTCAAGTGCAGTTTCATCGCCTTCGCAGGCTGCCTGCGCAACAGTTTTTGCGCTGACGGTATCAAGCTCGGATTCGCTTTTGCAAAACGACGGTACGATACCTTTTGAGAGCTTATCTAATACAGTCAGTTTAGCGAGGCCTGCAATTCCGCCGCCACTGCAAAAGCCCTCAAACGAGCCTTTTTTGCCGTAGCCGACAGGGCCGTCATCCTCCATACGGATATGACCTACCTCACCTGCCATATCGTTGGTGCCGCTGTAAAGTCTGCCGTCCAGAATAAGACCTGCACCCATACCCGTGCCGAAGGTGAGAAAAATCATATTATCAGTGCCCCTGCCTGCGCCGAAGCGCCACTCTGCAAGTGCACAGGCATTTGCATCGTTCTGAAGACAGGTTTTTATTCCGAGAGCTTTTTCGGTAAGCTCTACAATCGGCACGTTATCCCAATCAGGCAGATTCGGCGGAGACATTATCAACCCCCTCTTGCTGTCAAGAGGACCTCCGCAACTGATTCCGCAACCTATAACCTGTTCGGGTTTTATGAAATTCCGCTCAAGAATTGTGAGTGCGCTTGCCAGAAGCTCATCGACAATTTTTCGCCAGCCTCTCGGCTGAATCGTGTCAAAACGGATTTTATCGATTATAAAATCGTCAGAAACCTTATCAGGTATTTCACCTTTGCCCAACACAACGGCGCATTTAGTGCCGCCTATATCGAAGCCAAGAGTATACTTTTGCATCTGTATCACCTCATAAGAGCGCTTATAACAGCAAAAGTATATCACCCTTTTATGTTTGAGGTCAATAACTTTTGTGAATAATAAAGACAGCGTGATACGGAGGGATGATTATGCTTACGACACTGACAAGAGGTTTTATACTCTACTTTGTTATAATGCTTGCAATACGGCTTATGGGTAAAAGGCAAATCGGAGAAATGCAACCGACTGAGCTTGTTGTTACAATTCTCATATCGGAAATTGCAACAATACCGTTGGACAGCAACGACATACCGCTGATAAACTCGATTCTCACCGTGCTGTTGCTGACTTCACTTTCAATTATTACGTCGGTGCTTACATTGCATCTGCCGAAATTCAGAGAGATTTTTGAAGGTCACCCTGCAATAGTAATCAACAACGGCGTGCTTGACAGAAAAAAGATGAAAGCCTTGCGGCTTACGGTGCAGGATTTGCTTTCTGCCGCAAGGCAACAAGGCGTATTTGACTTTGAGCAGATTCAGTATGCGATTGTAGAAACAAACGGCGCGGTAAGCATAATGCAAAAAGCCGACTATGCTCCGCTTACCGCTAAAGATTCGGAAGCAAAAGCACAGAATGAAACACTAAAACGCCTTGTTATATGCGACGGCAAGATTGTTGATTCCGCAATGAAAGAAGCGAAGCTGGACAGAAAAACTCTCGACAAACACCTGAAAAAAGAGAAAGTTAAAGTGGAAGAAGTTATGATACTCACATACGGCTCAGGTGAATTTTCCAAAATTGTAAAGAAGGACAAAAAATGAAAAGAGGCATAACCGCAATCACAATTCTGATTCTATGCGCCGCATTTGCAATATCGGTCAATTTTGTTTTGGAGCACAAGGCTCAATTGCTATACGATTTTGCTTTGACCGCGGTAAATGACAAAAACACGTGTTTTACGCTTGAAAAAGAATGGAGCAGAAGCCTGATTTATTTCAAACTCTTCAGCGACCACGGCCGCTTTGAAAGTATTGATGAGGGGATAAAAAGGCTGAGATATCTTGAAGGAGAAGAATACAGAAAAGCCTGCCGCGATACGGTAACAGATTTGCTTGAATTTAAAGATCAGCTGGCATTTTCACTGCCGAATATATTTTAGCAACAAGTTGCATTAACCGCTCTTTTATGCTAAAATGATACTAAAGGAGGTGGTAATGTGGTTTTTGTATGGATAGCCGTAACTGTTATTCTCATTGTTATCGAAGCATCAACCACTCAGCTTCTGACAATCTGGTTTGCCGCAGGCAGTGCGGCGGCAACCGTAGCGGCTCTGCTGAAAGCTGATGTACTTGTTCAGTGCATTGTTTTCGTTGCAGTTTCGCTTGTCGCACTTCTGGTAACAAGACCGTTTGTCAAAAAGATTACAAAGCAAAAATTTTCACCAACCAATGCCGACCGTTTTATCGGCGCGACTGCGGTTGTAACGCAAACAGTTGACAATATTGCCCAAACAGGTCTTGTAAAAACGCAAGGCACGGTATGGACCGCTCGCACAGCAGACGGAAGCATAATACCCGAAGGTGAAAAAGTAACGGTCAAATCAATTGAAGGCGTCAAGCTGATTGTTGAAAAAGCGGCTTTGCCTTCAGAAAAAATCAGTTTATAAAAGGAGTTTTGTTTATGCAGTTTGTTATACCGATTATCATCTTAATCCCGATTATTCTCATCGCATTGAACATTAAAATCGTTCCGCAGTCCAAGGCGTATGTCATTGAAAGACTCGGCGCATACAGGGTAACCTGGCAGACGGGTCTTCACTTTAAAATTCCGCTTATTGAGAGAGTTGCAAAAATGGTTTCTCTTAAAGAGCAGGTTGTTGATTTCCCCCCTCAGCCCGTTATTACAAAAGATAACGTAACGATGCAGATTGATACCGTTGTTTTCTATCAGATTACAGACCCGAAGCTTTACACCTACGGCGTTGAGCGTCCGCTTGCCGCTATTGAAAACCTCACCGCCACAACACTTCGTAACATTATAGGTGAGCTTGAACTTGACCATACTCTTACATCAAGAGATACCATTAATGCCAAAATCCGCGGAATTCTCGACGAGGCAACCGACGCCTGGGGCATCAAGGTCAACCGCGTTGAGCTTAAAAACATACTTCCGCCCAAAGAAATTCAGGACGCAATGGAAAAGCAGATGAAGGCTGAGCGCGAGCGCCGTGAAGCAATTCTTCGAGCAGAAGGTGAAAAAGCAAGTCAGGTGCTCGTTGCCGAAGGTCAGAAGGAATCAAAAATCCTTGCTGCAGAAGCAGACAAACTTTCCGCTATTCTTCACGCCGAAGCGGTTAAGGAAGCTAAAATCCGTGAATCCGAGGGTGAAGCTGCAGCAATCCTCGCCGTTGAAGAAGCTCGAGCCAAAGCAATCACACTTATTAACGAGGCTGACCCCGGTCAGGCATTTCTCACAATCAGAAGCCTTGATGCATTCGAAAAAGCAGCAGACGGCAAGGCAACAAAAATTATTATCCCCTCCGAAATTCAATCTGTTGCAGGACTCGCCAAGAGCTTAACAGAGACCATTAAAGAATAAAATCATCGCACGGACGGAAGCTGACGCTCTGTCCGTGCTCTTTTTTTGTTGAATTGTGTCAATATTTTGTGTTTAAGGTAAACGAAATGTACAAATTTAGTTTTAAGACTTGTATATTGCTTTAAAATAGTATATAATTGACCCGTTAGTTTTTACTACGCAATACTTATTCGAAAAAGGTGATTAAATGGCTACCGAAAAAACTTCCAACGATTATCGTGAGGAACGCAAGGCTCGCCTTGCAAAAGCAGCTAAAAAGAACGCAACAAAATCTCACAAGGTTTCAGTGAGCACACTCAGCACATCTGCAAAGAGAACCATTGCCATTGTTGTAGCAGTTGTAATTGCTGCAGCTATTGCATTGGGTGCTTGCGCCAGCTCAGGTGTGTTCGAAAGAATGAAGAAGATTGAAACCGTATCAGGCGATACCTACTCTGCAGTTGAGTATCAGTATTACTACCGCTATATGCACGAGTACATTTACAGCTCAGCTCAGCAGTATGATTCATACTACGGCGCAGGTGCAGGTCTTCAGTACATCGGCTACGATTGCACAAAGCTTCCCGAAGACCAGAAGTACACAGGCAGCGATTATAAGCTTGAAGACGGCTCAACTCCCACATGGCAGCAGTACTTTGAGTACGCAGCACTGAGCAGAATGCAGCAATACCAGATTATGGTTGACCTTGCAAATGCTGACGAAAGCTTCGAAATCGATCCTGCAGCTCTTGAAGAAGCAAAGACTCAGATTGAAGATATGAAAGCTCAGCTCAAGGAACAGGCTGAAGCACAGGGCGGCACAGCAATTTCATTCAGCAAGTTCCTCCGCAGATCATACGGCAAGGGTATGAACCTCAAGACATTCGAAAAGATTGTTGAGACACAGACAATTGCTTCTGAATATTCATCTTATCTCCTTGAAACAAAAGCAGAAGCATACGCAGCCGATACGGCAAAACTCGAAGAAATCTACAACAAAGACGTATCTGCTTACGACTCAGTAGATTACCGTTTGTTCACAATAGCACCCGAAACCGTAACACATGACAAGGACGCAACAACGGAAGAGAAGAACGCAGCAAACCAGCAGGCAAAAGAGGCTGCCAAGAAAAAGGCTGAAGAAATGCTTGCAAAGATTAAGGATGACAAGAGCTTCATTGTTCTTGCCGAAAAGTATGCAACCAAAGAGCAGAAAGAAGCTCTCGATTACTCCAAGTCCGAATCCACTCTCAGAACTTTCGTCAGCAAGAGCACTAACCCCGACGGTCTGACAGAAGAAGTAACCAAGTGGCTCTTCAACAGAGAAAACAAAGTCGGAGATAAGAAGGTATTCGACGTAAACGGTACACAGGTTATCATTTACATTGTAAAGCCCGCTTACAGAGACGATGCAACTTACCCTGCAGACGTTCGTCACATCCTTGTTCAGTTTGCTGAAGATGCAAAGGATGCAGAAGCAGACAAGAAGGCAAAGAAAGCAGAGGCTGAAAAGATTCTTGCTCAGATTCAGAGTGCTGACGATCCGCTCAAGAAGTTCCTCGAGCTCTGCGGCACAGAAAGCGATGATACAGGCTCCGTTGCAGACGGCGGACTTTACGAGTTTGTCACAAGAGGACAGATGGTTAAACCGTTTGAAGACTGGACACTCAGCGCTGACCGTAAAGAAGGCGACCTCGCAATTGTCGAAACTGACTACGGTTACCACATTATGTACTTTGTAAAGAGATACAACTATCCCACTTGGAAGTACACAATTTCCGATTCAATTGCAAACGAAGAGCTCAACACAATGCTTGACGATGCCCTTGAAACAGACCGTTACAAGGTTGCTGACGACAACAAGATGATTGCAAAGCTCAACGAGAAATCCTATGATGCTATTCTCAGCACATACTACCCCAACGTTGAAAAAGTTGAGTTGACAACAGCTGCCTGACAGCTTTAAACGCTGAAGAAATTCAGCCTTACAACGCACCAAACACCACAGATGAGCCGAAAGCTGTCTGTGGTGTTTTTTTGTTGTTTTCAACGTTAAATCTGATTTTCAGTAAAACTTATAAAAAGTCGAGCCTGCTACCGTTTTATCGGTTGCAGGCTCGTAATGTTTTATTGATGTTTTATCTGACAACTATAAATGTCATTCTCTCCTGAATCGTAAGATTACCGTGCTTCGTGCAGAATCCACCGTGATCACTTGTAACAATGATAAGCCAATCTTCTTCAGAATACGTCTCTCTGTCCTCAATTGCGTCGATAATTGTCTTTGCATCTGCTTCGGACTGAGCAAAGCTCTCTGCATAAATGGGATTATTTATTGAGAATCCCGTGTCATGACCTGCGTGGTCAAGATGCTCGAGAGTAAGGAAGATGAAATCGGAACAATCAGCCGCATTAACATCAGCAAGTGTATTGGCAAGTGTGCCTGCATCATCATCTGCATCAAGGAAAGTTACGTCAAGATTGTTTTCTGCAATATATTCCTTTTCGTTGAAGTAGGTTGAATTGTTGTTGACGAAATGTCCGTTCCACGATACGTAGAATGCAGAATCATCAATCGTGCCTGCCTCAACAAGTGATACGAGAAGGCTGAGATGGTCATTTGATTTTCTGATACCGTTGCCCGTAATACCGTGGACATCCGCCCACTCACCCGTAAGCATCGAGCACCAACCGGGAGCTGTTGATGTTGCCTGAGTGTTAATCTGCGGATAGTTGACACCGCCGCAGTGAGCAAGTTGAGCCTGACCGCCTGTTGAAAGAAGATAGCTGATTCCGCCTTTACCTTCATCATCCATAAGCGAAAGCGCATCCGCACGGCATCCGTCATAGCCGATTACAATAACCTTCTTCTCTGTTTTGCCGTCAGCAAGAGGTGCATCAAAATGCTCTTTGATGATGTTATAAACCTCTGTCTGAGGAGTTGCGGTTTCGATTGTGTTTGTATACGCTTTTACTGACTCGACGGCGGCAATATAAGACTCTGCCGTATCATCGAAGTAAGTACCTGTAAACATGCCTCCGAGCATTAAAAAGAAGGTTACGATAGCACTGATTGCTTTGATAAAAAACATTTTTAATTTCTCCTTTACTTATACTGATAAACCCTTACGTAATCGACGATAAATTCTGCACTTTCGTCGCCTTTAAGGCTTATTTCTTTTGTGTCGGGCACTGCGTTTTCGCCTGAAACCTCGCAAGATAAAATAAGATATTCCGAGTTGTGAGAAACCGCATCGCCCGTAATTCTGCCTGTTTCAATACCGTTTATGTAAAAAATGCACTCGTTTTCATTCCACTCTACACCATAGGTATTGAACTGCTCATACGGATTGTCGACAAAATAGTTGCCGAGCTTATCGTACTTATGAGCTTCGCCGTAGCCGTCGTAATGAATACCGCAAAGTATTGCATCACCCGTGCCGAAAAATCTGTCACCGTAAGACATAGACTCGAAAACGTCAATTTCGGCACCGTCGTGTCCTACATTATCAGGGTCATAAACATCACCGTTCATCATCCAGAAAGCCGACCAGATACCGGAAGCTTTAGGCAGAATCGCCCTGCATTCGAAATAGCCGTATTTGAAATCAGCCTTGCCTGCAGTTGCAATCATACCCGTATAGTATCCCGGACCGTATTTTTCGGGAGCGCCGAATGAGCTGCCTTCAAGAGCCTCGCTCTTGTATTGGGTTGTGATAACAAGATTGCCGTCGCGCACGGAAATCATATCCTTGTGCCAATAGCCGCCCTTGCGCACGGGACCCCAGTGAAGAGTATCAACACTTTGATTATCGTCCCACTTTGTCGTATCAAGCTTATCGCCGAGAAAATCATCCTCCCAGACAAGCTCAAAGCGCTCATCAAGCCTGAGCTCCTGACCCGATGGAATTTCGGGCAAACCCAGCAGATGCGGCAACGACGGTGAAATAAACATAAGAATTGAAACAAAAATTCTCGCAATTTTGCCTATCATATAATACCTCCTCTGAACTTATATAAATTATATCCAAATTATAGCTCCCGTGTCAATAAAAATGGTTGAAAACTCCACTTGAAAACACATTTCTTTTATGATAAAAATAATGTCGGTGCTTTTTATATATAGGGAGGTTTCATTTATGGACGCAGTTAAAGAATTTTTAATTGAAATGATTCGCAGCTTTTCCGACTTTACTCTCGCAGGTATTCTCAGCCTCGTGTGCCTTATCAGTATGATTGCGGCATCACTCATCAAAGGCAAGAATATGAAAATTATGCTTTTACTTGTTTTCTGCGGTAATTTATCAATTGCCATAAGTTACCTTGTTAAAGGTGACGGCATCAACGGCGCAGCCTCTTGCTTCATCGGCGCGGCTCAGTCCGTTATCAACTACTTCTTTGATTCAAAGGGCAAGCCCCTTCCCAAGTGGCTTATCGGAATATATATGGCAGCTTTTGTTGTAGTCAACCTTGTTGTCAGCTTCTCAACAGGCTTCACACCTCTTTGTCTGCTTGCAATCGTAGCTTCGCTCACCTTTGTTATGATGATTGATCAGGATAACGGCGCAAAATATCGTTTCTGGGTAATATACAACTCCGTTCTCTGGTGTATTTATGATATTCTTTCAAAGTCACCTTCGAACTTTGCAACACATATTTGCCTGCTTACGTTTACAGTTATCGGTATGATTATTCACGACCGTAAAAAGAAGAGCGAGGTCAAAGCATGAGCGTACGGCAAGCTGTCGGCATAGTACTTAAAAAGCAAAACCCCGCATTGCGTCAAGCAATTCACGCGGTACGCAAGACAGAAACAGCAGTTGTTTCTTTTGTCCGAAACAACGCCGTTATGTGTATAGCTTTTATTGCGGCTGTTGTAACGAGTATAATCGTTCCTGTTGATGCCGCATACCTCGGCTATTTCGATTACAAAACACTTACCTGTCTTTTTTGTGTGCTTGCGGTTGTGTGCGCACTCAAAAACATCAACTTCTTTTATATGCTTGCGCGCAAGATTGTTCAGGTTTTCAAGACCGCAAGAATGAGCGTTCTTGCACTTGTTTACATAACCTTTATCGGCTCAATGCTTATTGCAAACGATATGGCATTGCTTACGTTTCTGCCGCTCGGCTACATCGTACTCAACTCCACAGGCAAGCAGAAATATATGGCTTTCACATTCATTATGCAAAACATTGCCGCAAACCTCGGCGGTATGCTCACACCTTTCGGCAACCCGCAGAATCTCTACCTTTACACCAAATATGAGATTCCAAACCTTGAGTTTATGACAATAATGGCGCCTCCTTTTGTTGTTGCGATTGCCGTAATCACAATCTGCTGCCTTATATTCGTAAAGTCAGAGCCGTTGAGCCTTGGCGACGAAAAAATCAGCCTTGAACCAAAAAGAACCGTGCTTTATCTGGTGCTTTTTGCCCTGTCGATTGCAATTGTTTTCAGAGGAATCCCCTACTGGATAGGACTTATTATAATTCCGAGCATACTTTTTGCCGTTGACAGAAAAGCGCTTAAAAGCGTTGACTACGGTCTGCTCTTCACATTTGTATTTTTCTTCATATTCGCAGGCAATATGGCGCGAATTGATGCGGTAAGAGAACTGTTTTCATATCTGCTCGGCAAAAACACGTTGCTGGTCAGCATCGCATCGTGTCAATGTATCAGCAACGTGCCCTCTGCAATACTTCTCTCACAGTTCACGGAAAACTACAAAGACCTGCTTGTCGGTGTCAATATAGGCGGTGTAGGCACGCTTATAGCCTCGCTTGCCAGCCTTATAACGTTCCGCGAATACACCAAGCACAACCCCGGAAAAACACTGTTTTACGTCGGCACATTCTCTGCCTTCAACTTTTCGTTCCTTGCTGTTCTTACGGGATTTATGTTCCTTCTCAACTCTGATATCCGGCAGATAATTATATCTGCAATATAAAAAACAAGTGCTTTGCAGCTCATAAACAACTGCAAAGCACTTATTTTATTTGTTGTTATCAGTCAGCATAGCTGATCTGTCTGCCTGTGAAGAGCTGAGCAAAACCGCGCACCAAACGGATGCCGAAGGTTTCCTGGAGGAAGCCGAGGAACACAACTTTTGCAACAACGCCTGCGCCGAAGCTGTCACCGCTTGAGCTGAGAGCAAAGAAATCACCCGGCTCAAACATATCGTACCAATGAACAACTCTTGTCGTATACTCAGAGGTGTTATCTTCTTTAACGTCGATAATTCTGTAACCGTACTGTGTTGAGAAAGCATCGCCGTTATAACGGGTGCTCAAAGAATTAACAATATCTATACCCTTATAGTTTACACCGAATGCGTTAGTATGGTCATGACCCGTGAATATGCCGAGAACATCACCCTTTTCGACCATAGCATCGAACTGACCGTAGTTGAGATAGCCGGGACAAGGAGTTTCGTTAAGCGTGCCGTAGTTTACGGCTGACTCATCAAACATATAGTAATCACCGTCATCGTAAAGATGCTCGAAGGAGAAAAGCGGATTACCCTCTGCTTTTTCAAGTGCATCGTAAATCTCACCGACGATTATATGCTGGAAAGCAAGTGAATTGACGCGCTCACCGCCGTTGAGAAAAGCGAGCATATCAGACTTTGCCTTATACCAATTAATCTGCTCTTCAAGCACGCAGGCATAGCGGCCCTCTGCATCGTAATCGCCTGAATCAAAAACCCAGAGGTTGAACTTGATTCTGTCGCTGTCGGATGCAAGAACAGGAACGTTGTATGTGCCGCAGCCCGGAAGAATGTCACCGTCATCGACGGAAACCGAACATGAGAACGTGTTGTAGTAATCCATAAGCTCTTCTCTTGTGTATCCGTTTTCGTTCTCGGAATCGTGGTTGCCGAAAGTTACAGCAACGGGAATATCCCTTTCCTCAAAAACGCCCATAAGCTCATCTATAAGGAACTTGGTGGTCTCTTTATCACCTGTGTTATCTACGTTATCACCTGTAATAACAGCGATGTCAGGTTGCTCACGGTCACAAGCTTCGCCGATAAGCCATACTGTTTCTGCGACGTTGTCCGTGCCTAAATGGTTATCCGTGACGTGCATTATACGAAGATTTCCGTTTTCATCAAACCTGATGGCTTCTGCAGTTGTGATGTCGATTGCGGCAAAAGAGTTAAATGCAAAGCCGAATGTGAGAACAACACTCATAACCACAGCAAAAATTTTTGAACTTCTTTTCACGATAAATTCCTCCTTGAAAAAATCACGTATACAATTGTAACTCAAAGCTTTTTTAAATTCAAGAGAAAAGCTCAAGTTTCACACACTTTATAATATGGAATCGGTTAACCGCAAAGAAAATGTGCGAAAGTTATTGTTTTAGCGTTGTATTTTTGCTAAACTATAATGGTTTGAAAGATATACTCGGGAGGCTGAATTTTATGGACAAAATCAAAATCGGTGTTTTTGGCGCAGGCCGCGGCATTACCCTTGCGGAAAGCTTTATACTCCTCGGCTGTGAGATTGTTGCGCTGTGCGATTTTAATAAAAACAGAAGAGATGAAGGTATTGCAACTCTCGGCATTGAAGTACCTGTTTTTGACGATTTTGACAGCTTTATCGAACAAGATATGGACGCTGTAATTCTGGCTAATTACTTCCACGAGCACACACCTTATGCTATAAAATGCTTTGAAAAAGGTATTCACGTTTTCTCTGAGTGCATAAGCAACGGCACAATGGCTCAAGGCGTTGAGCTTATACGCGCATTTGAAAAAAGCAACAGTATCTATATGCTTGCAGAAAACTATCCGCAAATGAAATTCAACCGCGAGATAAAAAGAATATGTGACGCAGGCACGTTAGGTAAAACGGTATATGCCGAGGGTGAATACAACCATCCCTTATCTCCTACCGATACAGAATTCTTGAACGAATACATATATTTTCCGGAACACTGGAGAAATTACGTGCCGAGAAGCTATTACGTAACACATTCACTCGCACCGCTTATGTGGGCTACGGGAGCAACGCCTAAACGAGTCAGCGCAATGCCCGTATTCGAGCCGCTCAAAGAAAGAGCAAGTGCAAGAATGGTCGGTGACCGAGCAGCAATCATAACGACACTCAACGATGATAAATCAGTTTTCAGAGTAACGGGTTGCGCCAGTTTCGGCTCACATCACAATGCTTACAGAGTATGCGGTACCGAAGGACAGATTGAAAACATTCGAGGAATGAACAGCAAAATTATGCTCCGCTACAACAACTGGTCAATTCCCGAAGGAATGGAGGAAGTCAATCTCTATGAACCGGAGTGGAACGACAAAGACGAAGAGCTCATCGAGCAGAGCGGCCACGGCGGCGGAGATTACATAGTTGCAAGAATGTTTACGGAGTACATCAAAGAAAACAGACAGCCTGAGCATCCGTATGATATTTATTCGGCTGTAAATATGTCGAGCGTTGCCATTCTTGCACACCGCTCGATACTCAACGGAGGTATTGCATACGACATTCCCGATTTCAGGAACGAAGAATGCCGCAAGCAATATGAAACCGATGACCTATCGCCTTTTTACGGCACTGACGGCACCGAGCCGAACATCCCCTGCTGTTCCGAAACGGATTACAAACCGACACAGGAACAGTTTGAAAATTATCTTGATATTATTAACAGTTAAGGTGAATCGTTTTGTTTGATTATGCACTTGTTTTTTCGGCTACAATACTTTTTGCGCTTCAATTTCTTTTCAACCAGAAATTTGAAAAGGTAAGAGGAAGCGGTGTACGCTCCGCTCTTGAATTTACGCTTTACAAAAACATAATAATCGTTGTGATTATGCTGATTATAAGCGGATTCAAGATTAAATTCACGCCATTCAGCATAGCACTTTCAGCCGTATATGCGCTGGTTTGCATACTGATGACATATTTCAGCATGAAAGCTTTTGCGGTTGCCAACCTGTCCGTCTATTCCGTTTTCTCAATGCTTGGCGGTATGTTGCTGCCGTTTTTGCTCGGCGTAGGAATATACAACGAAAAACTGACGGTATTCAAAATTGTCTGCTGTGTGCTGATTGCCGTTTCTGTGCTGCTAAACATCAAAGGCGGCAAGCAGAGCAAAAAAGCTTTCCTGTACTATATGGCGGTTTTTGTGCTCAACGGCGGCGTTGGTGTAATTTCAAAAATTCACCAATCGTCACACTACGACCACACTGACAGTGAAGGTTTTATGTTCATCTCTTCACTTGCAGGTATACTGATAAGCGCCCTGTGGCTTCTCATCAGGTACAAAAAAATACCTCTTATCAAGGGAAAAAGCCTTCTTTATGCTTCGGGATACGGAATATTCAACGGTCTTGGAAACTGGTTCCTGCTGATTTCACTTATCAACCTGCCTGCCTCCGTTCAGTATCCGCTTGTAACAGGCGGCGTTATGGTATTCTCAACCGTTATAAGCACCATAAGAAAAGAAAAGCTTACTGTAACCGATTACGTTTCTGCTGCAATTTCGTTTGCAGCCTCGGTGCTTATGGCTTTCTGAAAAACAAAACCG
>JAZRRT010000167.1:0-1834 GCA_045650985.1 Acutalibacteraceae bacterium
TCAGCTTTCACTCGCTATCGGCAACAAGGGTCAGAATGCCCGCCTTGCCGCAAAGCTTACAGGCTGGAAGATCGATATTAACCCCGAAAGCGGATTCTTTGAGATTCAGGAATAACATAATTACGGCGGTGACGTTATGAATAAACCCAAAAAAATACCGATGCGCAAATGTCTCGGCTGCGGCGAAATGAAGCCGAAGCAAGAGCTTATCCGTGCGGTGCGTTCACCCGAGGGCGAGATTTCGCTCGACCTTACGGGCAAGAAAAACGGCAGAGGTGCTTATATCTGCCGCGATAAAAATTGTCTGACCGCCGCAATAAAAGCCAGACGTTTTGAAAGAGCGTTCGGCTGTGCTGTTGAACAGCACGTTTATGATAATCTGCTTATTGAGTTTGAGCAGGAATAAGGAGGAAATCGTATGGCAGCAATTAAATACAGAATTCACGAAGTCGGTAAGGACTTCGGCAAATCCAGCAAAGTCGTACTCGAGCTGCTTACACAGTATTTTGACGGCACAAAGAACCACATGACAGCCCTTGAGGATAAGGAGCTTGACATTATTTTTGAAACCTTTACACAGCAGTCGGCAGTCAGCAGTTTTGACGAGTATTTTGCAACTGCCGCTGAGGCAAAGCCCGAGCCCAAGAAGGAAGCTCCCAAGGCTGAGGCAAAGCCCGAAAAGGCTGAAGAAAAGAAAGCAGCAAAGCCTGCCGAAAAGAAGCAGGAGGGCAAACCTTCCGCTCCTGCGGCAAAGCAGCCTGAGCAGCCCAAGAAGAAGGAGAAAGACCGTTCAGGTCCTCTTCAGGCAAGAACAAAGGGCGAGAAGAGAACAATTGACACAAGAGCTGACAACGTTCAGCTTGAGAAATACAATGAGCACTATGAGAATATCGTGCCTGTAAACAAATCTCAGGGTATTCAGGATTCCGCAGTACGCAAGCAGAAGCTTAACCAGAAATCCAAGCAGTACCGTAAGCAGGGCACAAGAACTCACCGCCGTGAAACAGAGCAGGAGAGAATCAAGAGAATTGAGGCAGAGCGCGCAAACAAGAAGATAACGGTTGTTATTCCCGAGGAAATCTCTGTCGGCGACCTTGCACTCAAGCTCAAGATGACTGCAGCAGAAGTTATCAAGAAGCTCTTCTTACTCGGTCAGATGGCAACAATCAACGATATGCTTGATTATGATACAGCCGAAATCCTTGCAACCGAGCTTGGTGCAAAGGTTCAGAAAGAGGTTGTCGTCACAATCGAGGACAGAATCATCGACGCAACAGAGGACGACGATACTAACCTTGAGCCGAGAAACCCCGTTGTTGTTGTTATGGGTCACGTTGACCACGGTAAGACATCACTTCTCGATGCTATCCGCCACACTTCCGTTACTTCAACTGAGGCAGGCGGTATCACACAGCACATCGGTGCTTACAGAGTAAAAGCAAACGGCGAGCTTATCACGTTCCTCGATACACCCGGTCACGCAGCCTTTACGTCAATGCGTGCCCGTGGCGCACAGGCAACGGATATTGCCGTTCTCGTTGTAGCCGCTGACGACGGTATTATGCCGCAGACTATTGAGGCTATCAACCACGCAAAAGCAGCAGGTGTTCAGATTATTGTTGCAATCAACAAAATGGATAAGCCTGATGTTAACCCCGAAAAAATCAAGCAGCAGCTCACAGAGCATGAGCTTATTCCCGAAGAGTGGGGCGGCGACACAATCTGTGTTCCCGTTTCAGCTCATACAAAAATGGGTATCGACAGCCTTCTCGAGTCAATCCTTCTCGTTGCAGAGATGATGGAGCTTAAGGCTAACCCCAACAGAGCCGCAAAG
>JAZRRT010000168.1:0-2270 GCA_045650985.1 Acutalibacteraceae bacterium
CTATGCCATCGTGCCGAAAAAGGCCAGCAGCATCAGAATAAACCCTGCTCCGATGCAGAGCGTTACCACGCTCTCGATGAGGTTTGCAATGCAGTTCAATCGCCTTTCGCGGCGCTCTTGTTTTTCTGCCTGAGCCTGCTGAGGAAGGTAGGGAAGTAGGTTGATCATGTTATTCATTGTTCATCGCTCCTTTTGTTTTTTCTTCGTTGAATGAAATAGTGAAAGTAATGTAAATACTGCACCAAAAAATTTTGGTGTTATACAACCGCATTAAATGGTCTCTGAGCGCAGGTATGGGGCGTAAAAAGCCATTTTTTATACACTCGGCCCAAATTTATGCATAGCAAAGCAGACGAGACAACGCAATGCTTTGCAAAAGTGAACGTTACCTCGCCTGAGCGTTAGTTTGGTTACGTTCTGCTTTGTTATCTTATCTGAAATGGATCCGCCATCCTTGACTGAACCCGGAAGGAAACGCTCTTTTTACTCAGCCGACGGCGACGAACTCAGGAACAGCAGTTTTTACGCAGTCGAGCGTTTCAGCTTAGCGTTTCTTCCGGAACCCGTCAAGGACAAGTCCCTGCGGGATGGCGGTTTGCCTCCGGCCCGGAATCTTGGAACAGCTATCTTACCATTCCTGTCTTCGCAGGAGCTTTGGGCTCAGCGCAATATCATCTGCCGGAATCTCCGTCATTCCCAACACTGCTTTCAGCTTCTCAAATTCGGGACTTGTCGCAAGCTCTATCGGAGATTTTCCCTTGTGCTTGCCCCGTTTGGTGCTGTTAATGTGACTCATAAGCACAACCATGTCGTCTTGGTCATATGGGTTGAGAGTCTTTCCTTTCGGTATCACATACCGTATGAACTCATGATTCTTTTCAATATGAGGTTTCTGCCAGGAAGCTTGCGGATCGCAGTAAAACAGCTGTGTTCTTTGCACGCCGTCCCAGGTTTGTTCCAGTTCACGCACACGCTTGAACTCAGAGCCATTGTCGGTCAGAATCGCAGGAAACAAGGTATGAAAGCTCTCCAAGCCCAATGCTTCGGTAAGCCAATCAAAAACATTCACCACAGAATCGGCTGTGCCATCCGGCATAAGGAACAGCAACATCAGATCGTTTTGCGTAAAAATCATCGTCAGCATACGCTTTCCTTGCTCACGGATGCCTTTTACGGTATCCATTTCCACATACGGCAGATTCGGATTCTCGCAAAGATGCTGCTCGAAATGTCGGTAGGTTCGGTCTTTTCGAAACTCCCACTTGTCACATGCTTTTGAAGTTTCGTCCTTTTTTCGCCGCTGTCGGTATCCGACCTTTCTTCGAAGATCCAGATTCCCGACACTTAAATGCCCTTCGTCAATGTAATTGTACAATGTGCGTTGAGAAATCGGGATCTGTGCTGCGTGAGAGGAGAAAATATGTGTCAGAGGCTGACCCTTGCGAATGAGCGGAGACACCAGCTCGTCAAGCGCACCCATTTCATCCTTTGTAAGCTGGGGGCCTTTGCGACTGTCGGAATAGCGTCTCCTTGCCACCGCATCGGCTTGTGCAGCGATGTAGTATGCACGGTCAGCCTTGCAGGTCCTGCGAGCTGTGCAGACGTTACACACATAGGGTGGCTTGCTCAGCTGTTTGCACGGGTCGTTGTTGTATTGCTTGCAAAGAGTTCTGCAATCGTAGCTTCTGCAAAAACAGCAGCGTCTTATTTCGCAGCTTTTGTTGCCACACAAATATTTCCGTTTGCAGTTGGTTGCCATCCGGCAATCGTTTCCACCGGGATGAAATCCCGGAACCTGCGTGCAGTTGTTGCGGATCTCGCGAGAAACAGCTTTCGGTGTCTTTCCGATTTTCTCCGCAATTTCGCTCAGTGATTGTCTTGCATAGATGCCTGCTTCAATGGCGCATCGCTCTGATAATGTAATTCGACTCATTTTTTACCTGCTTTCCGCAGGACGTAACCGAATTCATTTTACCATTGCATTATTGCAAATGTGAACTTCCGGTGTTTTTCTAAAAAAATCCCCAAAATCGGACGTTCACTTTTTCAATTTACGTTTGTTTTTTCTTTATTCTATCAAAAGGAGTGTGCGATAAATGGGACTTTGCTTGAAAAAATTGAAAAATTTCAAGAGCGGGAATGTGGGTGCTTTCCGGCGAGATTTGGCGCAAAAGGAAGAAAATTCTTTAATGTTGTTACTTTTTTGTAATAAATTTTGTCGAAGTGACGCGTAATGTGTCGTGCGCCACTTGACGAATGAAAAGAATTCT
>JAZRRT010000169.1:0-42899 GCA_045650985.1 Acutalibacteraceae bacterium
CAATAGTATCGACTGCGGTTTCTTTTTTTATATTTATCTGTGCAATAAATGTTTATTTTAATTGTAACAATCCGTCAATTTATTCTTACAACAAGTTCGCTTTCGGGGTAACAGCAGCACGGATGTATAAAATTAAACTGCATATCCGCTATACGGCGCTTATCTTCGCCCTCAGGTATATAAATCTTTCCGCTGACAAGCTTGCTTCTGCAAAAACCGCATTCTCCCGTGTGGCATCTTGCGGGGACTTCTATGCCTGCTCGCTCAAATGCGCAAAGCACGGTTTCATTGCTGTCAGCTTTAATTACTGTTTCTTCACCTCGGTTAATTACGGTGATGCTGTATTCCTTCGGCTCTGCATCAGCCTTCTTGCCCGATGAGAATACCTCGAAGCGGATGTATTTTCTTTCAAGCTCCAATTTCGGAAGCTCTGTTTCAAGGAATTTATATAATCCGCCGGGGCCGCATACAAAAATGCTGTATTTGCCTTCGGGTGCGTATTTTCTGATGATGTCCGCGCCGACGAAGCCCTTTTCGTAGCCTTCCTCGTCGCTGTGGCTGAGCACATAAATTACGTTGATTTTTTCGTTCTTTTCAGCAAGCAAATCAAGCTCTGTCTTGAACAGAATTTCGTCTGAATTTCTGCAACCGTAAAGCAGAGTGAGAGCGCAATCCTCGTCACCGTTGTCGATTGCCCTTGCAAGAGAAAGGAAGGGGGTTATGCCGCTGCCGCCTGCAATGGCAACTATGTTTGCCGCATCTCTTAAGGGGCTGTATATCATATTGCCTTCAGGTGCGTAGGCTGTGACCTTATCGCCTGCTTTCCAATTATCAAGGATATAGTCGGAAACAAATCCGTCACTGATGCGCTTAACAGTTATCTGATATTCTCCGTCCAAAGCGCTTGCAGGGGAAGAAGCTATTGAATATGAACGGGTAACGACCGAATTGCCGATTTCAAGCCTGAAGGTAAGGTACTGACCTGCTTTGAAGTATGCAAGCGGAGCAGATTCGCTTTTGAAATAGTAGCTTTTTGCGATATCTGCGTGCTCTTCAATTCTGCTGATAACGAGTTTCTGCTCTTTGGGATGAAGGCTCTTTGCAACCTTGTTAACGCCGAAATCATCTGTGCGGGTCGGCAAAACAGCAGGAGCGCTGCCTATGAATTTCTTTCTCTCTGTCAAAAGTTTTACTGTATTTATACTGTCTTTGAAGTTGCCGTTTACGGAAAACTTTTTCTTGCTCATCACTTTGTCTCCTTTTCCATTGCAAGAATCGCAGCTTTTGCCGCCAGATTGCCTGTTGTGTAGCTGGGTGAATAACCCATATGTCTGACGGTGTATCCGCCCGCAAACCAGAGACCGGGCATACCTTTTTCTAACAGATCAAAAATAATTCGCTTAACTATGCCGTCTTCCTTGCTTGCTTCATATCCGTAGATTGTTCCGGCAGGGGCATCGGTATATCGGGCATAGGTCATAGGTGTTGCAATTTCGATTTCTTCGATGTAATCCTTGATTGCGACACCTGTTGCTTTTTCAAAATTATCTATCATTTTTTCTGCGAAAGCAGTTTTGGTTTTGTGGTAATCCTCAGCGGAAACCTTGCTCCATTCATCGCCGGCAAAAATAGACGTCATATAGAGTATGCTTGTGCCCTCGGGCGAGCAATCGTCAAAAGCTCTGTTGAGGCAGACCGTTGCCTGAACATCGTTTGTTTCAAGTTTCTTGCTCAACTCATAACACTGTCTGTTATCGTTATTGGGGTAGATAAAATATGTGTGGTTATCAAGACCGAGTTCATCGGCAGAGCGGTTAAGACCGATAAATACCGCAAAGCCTTTTGACGACAGCGTTCTTGAGTTTACCTCTTTTTTGAACTTCTCGGGAACGTCTTTTTCGTCCATCAGCTTTGTGAAAGCATTATAGGGTGAAGCGTTGCAGATTATCGCCTTGGCGTTAATCTGAGTGCCGTTATCAAGTATAACACCTGTTGCGGTACCGTCTTTGACAATTATTTTTGTAACGCTTGTGTTGAACCAGGCTTCGCCGCCGTTTTCGGTGAACGCTTCGAGCAAAGCCGTGCTTATCTGGTGGCTTCTGCCTTTCGGAATAACCGCGCCGTCTATGATATATGCATGAAGCATTGTGAAATAGTGGATAACGTTCAGCTCATCCGTAGGCTGTCCGAGATAGCACCAGTATCCGTTGAGTATATCTCTTGTTGTTTTGCTTACTCCGAACACCTTGAGTACTTCGTCAACAGAATAGTTTGCAACTTTGAGAAACTCTGTGTGTTCAGAGAAGATTTCTTTTATCATTGAGGGTTTGAATTCATTAATTTCTTCGACAAAATCAAGAGTTTTTTCAACGCTTTCAATAAGGTCAAAAATCTTTCTTACAATCGTTGATGAACCCGGATCATACTCTTCAAGTTTGTTGATAAATGCTTCCTTGCCAAGAGGCATAGTGTAGTCGCACTTGTCATTTTCGTCAAGTGTGATTAACCTGTATGCTTCATCCAGCGAAATCCATTCTATCTTGTCTGCTGCACCGACTTCTTCGAAAATTTTTTGAAGCGGTGATTTTCCCGTGATGGGACCGATGCCGCAAAGCTCATGCAGCGATGCTTCAAATTCAAATCTGCCTCTTACAAAGCTTGTGGCAAAACCGCCCGGAAGATTATGACGTTCGATAAGCAACGTCTTTTTTCCTTCTTTGGCAAGACGTGCTGACGCGACAAGTCCGCCATTGCCGGCACCGATAACAACAGCATCATAATTTTTTATCATATTTACACTTCTTTCATAATAACGTATGAGGATAATGTAGTGTACCATAATTTAAGATAATTTACAATAGAATAATGTCTTTATACCGCCGTGAACCAATATTTCTTACATCATTTTATCAAAAAGGCAATATAGGTTTTCTGTATCATAGAGAATCTTATGATAGACTCAATAGGGACAAATGCAAGGACTTTAAGATTTCACTTGAGCAATCTGCTTTGTTAAAATAATGGGGCGGAGGTGATTTGAATGGCGGAAAAGGATGCGGAACTGCTGAACACAATATACAAAGATATTGCAGATAACCTCGGCATGGATGTTGCAATGGATATTTATAATATGTATAAGGGTCAGCAGATTACTTTTCCGATGCGCTTTTTTAATCCTGTCCGTATTCAGCAAATTATTGTTCAAGAATATGACGGTACAAATATTAAAGCTCTTGCTGCAAAGTACAACTATTCCGAAAAGACGATCAGAAGAATTTTAAAGGATAGAACTGAAAACTAAATATAAAAAAGGGGAAAGAATTATGGGTTTGTTTGACAAATTAAAAGACGGTGCTATGGCTGCTGCGGAACAGGCAAAAAAGGTTGCTGAGCAAGCTAAAGCGGAACACGATGCGAAAAAGGCTGCCGAAGAGCAGCATCGCAGCGAAATGGAAGCTCTTGCAGCAAGCAAGGCGAAGGAAGTTACCGATGCCATTATTGCGTATGAAAATAACGGAAGCTTCTTCGGCGATATTGCTAAAGAAGAATTGATTGCTTTTACCAAAGATTTTTACGATAAAATTTTTATGCCTGCAAACAGTGTAAGCTGCAGTAAAGTTCAGATGTATCCGTATATCACGGATAAAATGCTTACAAAAATCTCAAAAACCTGGGTATCATACAATGCTGCAGAAACAGCTCTTGTGTACTTGAAATCGGAAAAGAATCAGGAAATTTTAATTACAGATTCATCACTTTACTTCTCATTGACATTAGCAGAGGATTCAAAGTTTTTTGTTAAAGGTTCAGTATCTTGTGATGAAATCAGCAGGTTCTCTATTGTAAGAGACGGCGGAGTGTTTGAATTTAAGTGTGACGAATACGTCCTTGCTTCCTTTACTGCTGACAAATCTATGATAGAAGATTTTATTACGCTTGATAACTACTTTAATTGCGTCATTAAGCATGATTTTGTTATCACGGACGAAGAAGTAGACCGTTTAATCCGAGAGAAGATTGGTTCAAAAGTTTATGCTGAAGTAAAGAAATATATGGTATACGATGATGAACTTCTCGTTTACTTTGCCTGGGGTTTGGATTCGTTATCTGCAAAAGATTATATTGTTTGTACCAATAAGCAAATAATCCGAATGGACAGAGAAATGTTCGGAGCTACTGCCAATATCAAGCAGTTTTATTATGAAGATATTATTTCTGCAAGTACCGAACAAAATTCAAACAGCTCAAGCTTAACGGGTATGTTGATCGATGTAGCAATTACCGCTGCCACTCAGACCTGCGATTTGGTTATTTCTACTGCAGGCGCAGGACTGAAAATCAACAGTCTTTACAAAACTGAAGCAGAGAGAGTTGTTGCAGTATATCACCATTATAAGAAGGAAGCTAAAAAGGCAACGAATCAGCCGCAAGTAGTTGTGCAACAACAGCAGATTGATCCGATTGAACAGCTTGAAAAGCTTTCTGCTCTTAAGGACAAAGGAATTATAACGGAAGAAGAATTTGCAGCAAAAAAAGCTGACTTGCTTGCAAAGCTTTAAGAACATAAAACGAGGGCGTTACGGTTGTAATGTCCTCGTTTGTTTTTAACTTTAGCTGAGAAGATGTCGCAGTTGATACAATCGTGCCAATTGCGGCGTTTTAACTTGAAAAAGATTTTGTTCTGCCTTATAATCAAAAATAATTAATATGCGCAAAAAGGGGATTGAGCGATGACAGGTGTATCTTTACCGTACGGTATGCTGGCAGATAATGAGCAAAGAGCTGAATGCCGAAGCCTGCTTTCCAAGTTGTGGGACAGGGGTGTGCGCAGTATCGAACTGCGCGCCGTTGCTGCCAAAGGTGATGCCGATGAGGTGCTTGGTATAGCCGAATTTGTGTGGAGCTGCGGCTTCAATATCACCGTTCACGCTAATGCGCGTACGGCAGACGGCGTTGTGGAAGAGGTTTTACAGCCGCTTTTCGGCGTGTTGGCAAACCTGCGGCAGAAAGAGCTTATCGTTACCGTTCATCCCATTGTCGGCAACAACACGGATATGTTGTTGAGGCTGTCGGATTATATTGTTGAGCACGGCTTTCCTGTTCGTATCGCGCTGGAGAACGAAAGGCTTCTGCCTGATAAAACCGAGGGCGATTCGCTTTCGCTTGTTCTTGATGCCGTAAGCGCAGTAAACCGCGACAATGTGGGAATCTGCTTTGATATGGGGCATTTTGCGTGGTGCAGCGAGCATTATTCGCATAATCCTTTGCTTCTTCCTCCCGAGGAATTTATGTCACGGGTTATTCACACGCATATACACCGCTGTAAAGGCAACGTTACACACTTTCCTGCGGATACCTGGGATGAGCCTGTGTCTTTATATTTCAATGCGCTCAGCTACGGATATTTCGGCGTTTATAATATTGAGATTTCTCCGCACGTTTATGCTGATTTATATTCTGCGCAGGATGGCTATCTCATTTCCGTTGATACGCTTCGTAATAATTTCCCTCTTCACGCTTCGATATATGAGGATTTGAAGCTGAATTACGATAAAAGATTCAGGCAGGCAACCGAAATATTCGGCAAAAGTGAAGGGTGTTATGCTTCGCTTATAGGGCCGTCCTCATATCTTTTCAACACAGACGGTTATTGCTGGGCGATGGATATAGCATTTATGAATATTCGTTTTCTTGCGGAAACTCCGTCGCAGGTTAAGAGGTATCTCGGCAACCTTGATCTTGTGCTGATTACTCACGGGCATTCCGACCATATGGAGGAGAGCACAATAAGCGCGCTGTCCGATTCAAAAATAACGTGGGTAGTTCCCGATTTTCTTGTTGGTGATATGGTGCGCTTCGGTGTTGTGCGCGAGCGTATAATTGCTGTGCAAGCAGGGGAATGCCTGAAAGTTGGCCCGCTTTCAATCAGTGTGCTTAACGGCAGACATTATCGACCCGATACGGGAGAAGGCTGTGATGCTGTCGGCTATGCGGTAAGTACTGAGGATGCGCTTTCTCTTGCGTTTCCTGCGGATGTTCGTGATTACAGCACGCAGGGCGCAGAAAAGCTCGATGCAGATTACTGCTTTGCTCACGTCTGGCTTTCGGACTGTGCACTTGATGAAGAGAAGAATATTCAAAAAAGTGCGGAGTTTGCCGATTTTATGTTGCGTATGTCCTCGCGCAATATAATACTTGCTCATCTGTATGAAAGCTCGCGCAAGGAAGGAAGCCTGTGGCAGAAACATCACGCGGATATGGTGAGCCGTGCGATACACGGGCGCTCTCCCGAAACTGCCGTTTCAGCACCGCAATACGGCGAAATATTAAAACTCCTGCATTAATACGGTATATGTGTCTTTAAATAATAAGAAAGTCTCTTTTGTCTTAGTGACAGAAGAGACTTTTTGTGTGATGGTTGCAGTTATTCGTTTTTGTAGTCCTCAATTATTTTGCCGTCCTGAATACGGATTACGCGCTGTGCTTCCTGTGCGATGTGGTTGTCGTGAGTAATTAATATAACCGTGCGTCCTTCCTCGTGAAGCTCGTGCAGGATTCGCATAACCTCTTTGCCTGAGTTTGTGTCGAGGTTGCCTGTGGGCTCGTCAGCGAGAATTACGGGAGGCTTTGCCGCAACCGCTCTCGCAATCGCAACACGCTGCTGCTGACCGCCCGACATCTGATTGGGCAGATGATTCATACGTTTTTCAAGGCCTACACGCTTGAGTGCGCTTGTGCTCAGCGCCCTGCGCTCTGACGCCTTGACACCTCTGTATACAAGGGGCAGTTCAACGTTTGCCTGTGCCGTAAGGCTGGGGATAAGGTTGAAGCCCTGAAAGATGAATCCGATTTCTTCGTTACGGATTGAAGAAAGCTCATCATCCTTCATTGTTGAAACGTCAACACCGTCGAGCATATATGAGCCGCTTGTGCATACGTCAAGCAGACCGAGCATATTCATAAGTGTCGATTTGCCTGAGCCTGACTGACCGACAATAGCAATAAATTCGCCGCGGTCAATCGTCAGTGAAACACCGTCAAGTGCACGCACTTCGTTTTCACCGGGGTTGTAGATTTTATATACGTCTTTGATTTCAATAAGGTGTGCCATTCGGTTACTCCTTTGTTTCTTGTATCTATATTTTAAACTCACATAAAAATTAAGTCAAGAGAAATAAGTCGGCTTGAAAATATATTAACTCTATGATACAATTAAATCAAATAAATATTGAAAAAAGGTGACGATTTTGAAAAAAAGTATAATTTTCAGGTTTTTGGCTCTTGCTGTTGCGGCTGTAATCGGCGTGTGCGCGTTTGCAGGCTGTTCAAACGGCAAAACAACACCCAACGGAAAAGAAACAACACCCAACAGCAGCAATAATGAATCCAACGGTGAAACTGTCGATTCGAATGCCGTTCACACAAAGGTCAAGTTTGAAATTGAGATTTCAGGCAAGGATGCCGGCAGTTTTGTAATGGAGCTTTATCCCGAGTATGCACCGATTACCGTTGAGAATTTCATTTCACTCGTAGAAGATGGCTTTTATGACGGGCTTATCTTCCATCGTATTGCCGAAGGCGGTTACGGTCCTTTCGTTGCTCAGGGCGGTGATCCCAAAGGCAACGGTACGGGCGGTTCAAAATCGATAAAAGGTGAGTTTGCCGCCAACGGCGTGAACAATCCGCTCTCACATACAAGAGGCGTTGTTTCAATGGCTCGTCGCGGTGACAGCTACGATTCAGGCAGTTGTCAGTTCTTTATCTGCTATAACGATTATTATACAAGCGCTCTCGACGGTCAGTATGCCGCATTCGGTAAGGTTATCGAAGGTATGGAGGTTGTTGATTCGTTCCTTGAGATTGAGCGTGACAGCAGAGATAAGCCCTTAACGGATATTGTTATCGCATCGGCTTATATCGTTGAATAATATTTTCCGAATAAAAAGAACCTGTTCATTATGAACAGGTTCTTCTTTGTTATGTGTTATTTATCAGCTCTTGCTCTTTTCTTTACCGATCCAGCCGAATGCAACCATTGCAACGGTGCCGAGAACGGAAGTGATGATGCCGGGGAAAAGGAGAGTGCCTGCATCAAGAGAGGGAGATATAAGAAGCACGATTATCATAATTGCCATCGGGAAAATGGAAATCTTCCAGTACTTTACAAAGTAGCTTGCGCCGAGCGCACCGAAGATTGCGGGCGTAACCTGAGCGAAAGCGGGTTTGAAGAAATCACTTTCGTTAAGCAAGGGAAGAACGGGAGAGAAAGCGAGAACGCCGACCGCAAGAATAACGGTTGTTACGATTGAAGAAATTGCAATTGCGATTGTTGAAATAACTTCGCCCTCTTCTGAGTTGGGCTTAACCTTTGCGGCTTCCATAGCGCTGATTGCGCAGGGGAGCTTGAGGTTGGGAATGTTACCCGTTACGAATGAGAGGTAAGTACCGCCTGCACCGAGCATAGGTGTGTAGGTAATAACCTCAACAACGGCAAATACCCAGTAGGGAACGATAAGACCGAGAACGCCTTTTATAACGCCTTCAAGGGGCGGAAAAGCATTGAGGTAGAGCGATATGCCGAGAGGGAATGCGATGAGTGCGCATACAGCCGTGATATGGGAGATACGACCCCAGACATGTACTCTGTCGATATACGATTTTGAAGTTTTATTCTTAGCCATATCTTAACCCCTCCATTCAAGTTCTTTGACACCTTCGGGCAACAGGTTGTATGAAATGATAGCAACTGCCATAGCTGCAATCATACCGATGGGCATAACAAACGGTTCAAACTTTGTTAACTTGAATTTTTTGCATATAAGTTCAAGTACGGATGAAACTATAAGTGCGGTTGCAAGTGTTATTACAGAAAGCACGCCTGCGCCGTCACCGAAAATGTCTGCTTTACCTTTACCTGCTATTGCTCGTGCAACGAATGCGCCGATAAGACCGATGAAAACTGCAGGAGAGGCATAGTCCATAAGAACGTTGATGTCCAGCTTCTTTTTCTTGCCGTTTTCAGTTGCTTTCTTTTCCTTCTTGCCCTTTTTGTTTGTGCCGTTTATCTTGTTGAGAATAGGCTTTGCAAGGAAGGGGCAGAGAATGAGCGGCATAATAATGCCGAAGGTCATAACCCAGATGACGCCGGTAAAAGTCTGAGCATCATCTATCGGAACAGCCATACCGCCGATGTGACCGAATGCGGTCATTGCTTTTTCTGCGGCAACTGTTTCGTAGGTAAGGTTGCCGATAACCGACAAACGAACCCAGGGAACAACATAGCCGAGAGCGTTTGAAAGGGCAATTACCGTTGCGAGAACGGAAAGTGCTGACGGCAGTGTGAAGATTGCGCTTGAAGTTATAACACTGCGAAGGGATGACTTGGAAATGCCGAGTTCCTTACCTCTTTTCAATGCTTTGACGAGGAAGAAAATTGATTGAACGAGAACAAATAAGATTACTATTCCCGCGATAAGGAACACTACGGGATAGTTTCTGAAATCTGTTGCGCTCATAGTTTCACCAACCTTAAAGTTAAATTTCAACTAATTATGATATATTAAAAAACCGTATATGTCAAGGATATTACTTGACAAATTCTTTATACTGGTAGCATTTTACGTAGTCAACAACAAATTCTGCGGGCCAGTTTTCTTCGGGTGTTTTGTCAATTTCGCCCGTGCCGTGTCTGTCAGACCACTGAACACCGTTTTCACCTGCAAATTCGCAGGAGAGAATCAGATATTCCGGATTCTGCGAAACACCGCCTGTGGAGAGTCTGCCTGTTTCCACACCGTTGATGTAGAATATGTATTCTGTCGGGCTCCATTCAAGACCGTATGTGTTGAACTCGTTATAGGGGTCGCCTTCAACGTAAATTTTGCCGATGGAGTCACCTTTCTTGTCTGCACCGTAGCCGTCGTAGACAATGCCGCTGATAACAGCGTCGTTGCCCCACCAGTAATCCTTGTAGTACATAGATTCGAATATATCGACCTCTGTGCCGTCTTTGCCTGTGCCGTCAACATCCTCTACGTCGTGGTTCATCATCCAGAATGCGCTCCACATACCTGTTGCGGCAGGAAGCTTGCAGCGCACCTCAAAGTAGCCGTAGCACTGCTCGTACATACCGTCTGTGCGAAGGCAGGCTGTATACCAACCGGGCTTATACTCTTTGAAGTTTATCTCGTCCTTCCACTGGTCATAATATCTGTTTTCAAGCGGCTCTTCAAGATATTCTGCGCGGATAATAAGGTTTCCGTCTTTTACACTTGCCATATCTTCGTGCCAGTAGCCGCCTTTGCGCTCTGTTTCCCACCAGGGGAAGTTCCACTTGGTTTTGTCAATTTCCGTGCCGTCAAAGTTGTCTTCCCATACGGGCTCGTCCGTAAACTTGGACATATCAATAGTTTTCTGAGGGTCCGGCACTTTGCCGAGGTCAAGTGTTTCAAGAAGTGCGGGGCTGATAAGGGTTACGATTGCGATAAGGATTTTTACAGCGCTTTTCAATATTGTTCTGAGCATTTTGTTACCTCCTGAAAATATGTGTGCCTGCGTTAATCTGTTGAGTGTTGCCGTTTATTACTACCGCAGCATTTTTTGGTACTGTTACGGTAAGGGTTTCTTTATTCCATTCAACGCTGATGTCTCTGTGCGTTGCTTTTGCCCAGTCGAGCGCTGAAAGGAAATTCGGCTCGATTACGATGCCGTTTTCGTCAATTTTAATGCCTGCCACGTGCCTGTAAAACCAGTGTCCTACCTCGCTGTACATATGGTGGTTGAGTGAGTTTTTCATCTCCCAATCCTCGCACAGCGTTGTCATACCGCTGTTAATCCAGTGAGCGTAGCTTGGGTATGTGGGCACGGTTATCATTTTGTAAAGTACGTCGCAGTAGCCGTTGTCATCAAGTGCGGAGAAAATGTATTTTGCGCCGAGAATTCCGCAGTCTATATGCCAGCCGTTTTCTTCAATAAGCTTTGCAAGCTGAGCGGCTTTTTGCGGAATTTCGTCAGGCTCGTACATCTTGAAATAGATTCCGCAGGCGAGACAGGTCTGCTTTTTTTCAAGCTCTTCATCACCGAGGAATTTGTTGCGCCACGCAAGTCTTATTCTGTCGGAAAGCTCCTTGTACGGTGTCGGGTCTTCGCCCATTATTGTCGCACACTTTGACATTGTAAGTGCAAGAATGGAGTAATCGGCAGTGCTTGTTACATAGTTGGGACAACGCTGTGTGTTTTCGGGTGCGCACCAGTCGATAAGACCGATATAGAGTATGCCCTCATCCTGCACAACGTCAAGGTAGTTGATGTAGCGCTTCATATTTTCCCACATCTGCTTTATTGCGCTGTCATCACCCGTCAGCTGATAAATCTGCCACGGGATGTTGATTATCGCACCGTCCCACGCAGGGCCGATGTACCAATCGTACCAACTTGCGGTGGGGATAATTGCAGGCAGTGAGCCGTCGGGTCGCTGTGCATCTTTGAAATCGTTGAGCCATTTTTTATATGCCTTGACCATATCAAAGTTGTGCATTGCCTGCTGGCAGGAAAGCTGTGCATCTCCCGTCCATCCGTTTTGCTCGCGGTGCGGGCAGTCTGTCGGCAGACCCATAAAGTTTGTAAGTGTTGCAAGCCGTGTTGCGCTGTGTATTTTGTTGAGCATTTCGTCCGAGCATTCAAACGAGCCGATGCTCTGCAAATCCGTGTGTATGACACATCCGATAACCTCGAAGTTTTCGGGTGCACCAATAACTTTTACATAGCGGAAACCGTGGTAAACAAACCTCGGCTCCCATTCTTCAGTTCCTTCACCCTTGAGTATGTATTTGTCGGTGTGAAACTGATGACGAGTGAAAGAGTTTATGTTTTCGTTGTCTATGTCGCTGCCGTCTTTTTTCAGTTGCTCTGCATAGACAAGCTGAATTTCCGTGTCTCTTTCACCGCTTGTTTTAATTCTTGCCCAGCCTGAAACGTTTTCGCCGAAATCGTATATTCCGTTGCCGAGATATTTGCTCTCAAGCGTGCGTATAACTTTAATCGGCACCCAATCCGCAGGCTCGATTATGCCGCCGGGACCGCCGCAGGTGTTGGTGTTTACCCAAGCGCTGTCATCAAAGCCGGGCAGATTCCAACCGTCAATTTCAAGCCTTGCGTCGTATGTTTCACCCTCGCGGATGTGGTTGTATGTAACTGGGCCGTTTTCCGCTTTCCAACTGCTGTCGGAAATAACGGTTTCGCTTGTGCCGTCGGTGTATTCAATATCAAGCTGCATTATAAACTTGATGTTGTTGCGCCACGTTGCCGATTGGTAGTGCCATACTTCGCCGATGTCGTTGTACCAGCCGTTACCTGCAAAAACGCCGAGCACGTTTTCGCCCTCGGTCAGATAATCGGTCACGTCGTAGGTGAGGTAGAGCGTGCGCGAATCAAACTTTGTAAACGGAGTAGAAAGCACTTCGTCGGTGATAAGCTTGCCGTTTATGGTATATTCACCGTAGCCGAGCGCAACGGTGTTCATCACGGCTTTTTTAACAGGCTTTTCAATGTTTATGCTCTTGCGGAAAAGTCTGCTTGCGTCATCTCGCTTTGTGCCTTTGGATATCCACTTTGCTTTTTCAAACATAGGGTAAAATCTCCTTCAAAAATGAATTGAGTTATCAATTCAAATCATGTTGCCGTGCAACAAAAACATATAAACACAAAAAACGGTATGGCAAAAATCACACCGTTTTTTTGTTGAATATGAAAATTTATCTTTGTACTCTGCCTGAAGCGTTGCCACCAGCGAGTTTCTCGACCTCGTCAACTGTTACGAAGTTGTAATCGCCCTCGATTGAGTGCTTGAGTGCGGAAGCTGCAACGGCAAACTCAACGGCTGCCTGAGTATCCTTACCGCCGAGAAGTGCGTAGATAAGACCACCGCCGAAGCTGTCGCCCCCGCCTACACGGTCGATAATGTGCAGATGATAAACCTTTGAGAAGCAGTATTCGTCGCTTGCGACGTCATAAAGCATAGCGCTCCAGTCGTTGTCAAATGCGCTCTTGCTCTCACGAAGTGTGATTGCAACCTTCTCAAAGCCGAATTTGTCAGCAAGCTGACGTGCAACGGATTTGTAGCCCTCTTTGTTGAGCTCGCCTGCGTAGATGTCTGTGTTTTCAGCCTCGATGCCGAAAACGTCCTTTGCATCCTCTTCGTTGGAGATGCACACGTCAACGTATTTGCAAAGCTCGGTCATAGCCGCTCTTGCTTCGTCACGTGTCCAGAGTTTGCCGCGGTAGTTGAGCTCACAGCTTACCTTTACGCCGTGTGCCTTTGCCGCAATGCAAGCCTGCTTGCAGATTTCAACAAGGTCGCCTCCGAGTGCGGGAGTGATGCCTGTAAAGTGAAACCACTCAGCACCGTCAAAAATCTTATCCCAATCAAAATCCTCTGCCTTTGCTTCTGCAATGGCGCTGTGTGCTCTGTCATAAATGCAGACACTGCCGCGCTGTGAAGCACCTTTTTCGAGGAAGTAGATACCTACTCTGTCGCCGCCTCTTGTAATATCGCAGGTGTTTACACCGTACTTGCGAAGGCTGTTTACAGCCATCTGACCGATTGCGTGCTTGGGCAACTTTGTTACATAGTGTGCATCAAAGCCGTAGTTTGCAAGCGAAACAGCAACGTTTGCTTCACCACCGCCGAAGGTAGCTTCAAATGAATCCGCCTGAACAAAGCGGAGATAATCGTACGGCTGAAGGCGGAGCATAAGCTCGCCGAAGGTTACTACCTTTTTCATTTTGTGCGTGCCTCCTTGACAATCTGTACGGATTTTTCACAAAGCTCCGTAATTTCGTCCCATTTGCCGTTGTCGATAAGGTCTGCGGTTACCATATATGAGCCGCCGCAAGCCGCGATAACGGGGCAGGATACGTATTCGCCCAGATTCTTGAGTGAGATGCCGCCCGTGGGCATAACCTTGAACATCGGGAACGGTGCGCTCATAGCCTTGATTTTGTCGAGACCGCCGCTCTGCTCTGCAGGGAAGAATTTGAGCACCTCGAGACCGAGCTTGTATGCCGCGTGATAGTCTGTCGGTGTGGTACAGCCCGCGTAAATTTCAATGCCTTTTTCCCGGCAGTACTTTACGATTTCGATATCAAGACCGGGTGTTACGATAAACTTTGCTCCTGCCTCGATTGCTTCGTCAACCTGTGCGGTTGTGAGCACCGTGCCTGCGCCTACGAGCATATCGGGTTGAGCCTCACTCATAAGACGGATTGCCGTTGCCGCACCTGCCGCACGGAAAGTTACTTCTGCAACGGGCACACCGCCCTTGCAAAGTGCAGCGGCAAGGGGAGCTGCATCTCTTTCGGGGTTGTTAAGCTTTATTACCGGCACAACGCCGATTGCTGAAATTTTTTCTGAAATAGGATTCATTTTTATGCTCCTTCTAAAATCAATTAAACACCTGAATATGCTGAGAAACCGCCGTCAACGGGAATAACTACGCCCGTGATAAAGCTTGCGGCATCGTTATTTACAAGGAAGAGCAGGCTGCCGTCAAGCTCTGCACTTTCGCCGAATCTGCCCATAGGTGTTGCGGCGAGAATCTTGCCTGTGCGTGCTGTGGGCGAGCCGTCGGGATTCCAGAGGAGAGCCGCATTCTGCTTCGTTGAGAAGAAGCCGGGCGCAATAGCGTTTACTCTGATACCGACTCGGCTGAAATGTACTGCAAGCCACTGTGTGAAGTTGGAAATTGCAGCCTTTGCACCTGAGTAAGCAGGAATTTTTGTGAGAGGTGTGTAAGCGTTCATACTGCTTATGTTGATGATGTTACAGCCCTCGCGACCGACCATCTGTCGCGCGAATGCCTGTGTAGGAATAAGTGTGCCCAGGAAGTTGAGGTTAAATACAAAACCTACGCCTGCGCTGTCAAGATCAAAAAAGCTCTTTGTTTCGGCATCAATATCGCCAAGCTCAAAATATTCTTTGTCCGTTGTTGCCTTGGGGTTGTTGCCGCCTGCACCGTTGATAAGAATATCGCATTTGCCGATCTCTTTTTCAACAAGGTCAGCTACCTCGTAGCAGATTTCTTTGTTAAGTACGTCGCACTTGTATGCCTTAGCTTCGCCGCCCTCTTCACGAATCTGTGCCGCAACTTCTTCAGCGGCGGCATCGTTGAGGTCGAGCAGTGCAACCTTTGCGCCTGCGCGTGCAAGTGTCTTGGAAAATGCACTGCAAAGTACGCCGCCTGCGCCTGTAACTACGGCAACTTTGCCGCTGAGATCTGTATTTAAAACGTTCTTCTGCATTTTTCTCGCTCCTTTATTTTACTGCTTTCTCACAAGCTTCAAAAAGTCCGTTGATGTAGGCTGCACCGAGCGCACGGTCGTAAAGTCCGTA
The DNA here is from genome assembly GCA_045650985.1 of Acutalibacteraceae bacterium. GTDB lineage: Bacteria > Bacillota > Clostridia > Oscillospirales > Acutalibacteraceae > UBA8612. The sequence continues at coordinate 15,389 of JAZRRT010000169.1, forward strand.
ACCGGGTTTGCCGGTTTCACCCCATATCATTCTGCCGTGGTCGGGTCTGACGTAGCCGTCAAAGCCTGTTTCGGCAAGTGCCTTTGTGATTTCGTACATATCAAGGCTTCCGCAGTCAGTAAGGTGACCGCTCTCTTCAAAACTGCCGTCTTCCATAATGAGGATATTTCTCATGTGCATAAACGCGATTCTGTTCTTTTCGCTGTATTTACGTACCATTTTCACAACGTCGTTTGAAGCCGCACAGCCGAGCGAGCCTGTGCACAGGCAAAGGCTGTTTGCAGGGCTGTCGACAATGCTGAGCATACGGTCGAGGTTTTCCTCGTTTGTGATGATTCTGGGCAGACCAAAAATCGGATAAGGCGGGTCGTCGGGATGGATTGCCATTCTGACGTCACATTCCTCTGCAACGGGAATAACCTTCTTGAGGAATTTCTCAAGATTTGCCCAAAGACCTTCTTCGCCGATTTCGCCGTAAGCGGAGATAAGCTCTCTGACCTCATCCTGAGTGTAGCTTGAATCCCAGCCGGGCAGGTGAATATCGTCCTTGAGCGGGTCAAGACCCTTCATCTGCTCCCAGTACATTACAAGGCTTGTTGAGCCGTCGGGAGCAAGCTTATCAAGCTGAGTGCGAGTCCAGTCGAATACGGGCATAAAATTGTACGTTACGCACTTTACGCCGTATTTTGCACAGCGGCGGATATTCTCGCAGTAAACGTCGAGAAGCTCATCAACGTTGCCTCTGCCGAGCTTGATGTTTTCGTGTACGGGTATTGACTCTACAACGTCAAATACAAGGCCGTTATCTTCACACTGTTTTGCCATTTTTGCAATGGATTCTTCAGGCCAGACTTCGCCGGGCTTAACGTCATAAACTGCACTTACGATTGATTTCATATTGGGAATCTGACGGATATATTGGAGCGAAATCGGGTCTGATTCGCCGTACCAACGGAATGAAAGTTTCATTTTGTTTTCTCCTGCATTATTTCTTTTTCTTTATTCTGTTAAGTCTTTTGTTTAATTTGAGAAGCTGTTCTTTTGTCATTGAGACGTTAATCATTCCGAGCATTGATGAAGCTCTGAGAATTGAAAAACCGCCGAGCATTTTCATCAAATCGGGAGAGAGCTTGAAGCCGCTGATTGAGAATCCGCCGCCGCCCTTTTCTTTCGACTTCTCTTTTGATTTGAGCTGTTTGAGTATGATTAAACCGACTGAAAGCATTACCAGCTTGCCGCGAATTGTTTTCATAACCTCGCTGATAGGTGTGTTGAGAGAAAGCCTTCCTTCAGGCTCCGTTACGTCAAACCAATTGAGAACTGCACCTTTTTCGCGAAGCAGATAGTCCTCGTTGAATTTATCTACCTTGCGGATTGTGCTTTCGTCCTTGCACTCGCCGGCAACTGCGGTGAGTGTTGTTTCGCCTGCATTGGGTACGTCAAAGTAGAAGAAGTGGTCTTCCGCTGTCTTTTTGCCGAGCGATACACCGTTGGCAAAAAGCTCAACCTCGGGCAGATTTGAGTAAACGGTAACCTTTGTTGTATCCTCTACACGGTCAACATATCTCTTGCCGCAAATGTGAACGAAGGGTTCATCGGAAAGCCAGGCTTTGTAAGCGTAGAATGAATCCTTCTTGTATTTACGATCAAAGGTTACGAGACCTTTATGGTTCTGTCCGTTTTCGCCGCCCTCTGCTCTTGCGTCAGCGCCGAAGTCGAACATATTCCATACGTGTGTTGCCCAGATATACGGGCGTGTAAAGAGCTGTTTGATAAGCTCCTCGTGATAGAAAGGCTGATACTCTTCAGAGTAGTCACCTTGCGATGGGTTTGAGTTATGCCAGTTGAGAGCTTCACAGCCGTATTCGCTCATACCAATGGGAATGTCGGGGAATTCCTTGTGGAATTTATCAAACCACGGACCGTTCATGGTTGTGTCGCCGCCGTACCAGCCGAAGTAGTGGTTGTAGGAAACGAGGTCGGGGATTTTGATATAAGAAGCCTTGATGTCGCACATAGAAACGACAGCCATTGTCGTAAGGCGTGTCTTATCCATATCGTGAACAAGGTCGTTGAGGATTTTGTGGTTTTCAATAAGGTCTGAATCCTCAGCGCCGCCCATTGTGATTTCGTTTGAAAGTCCCCAGAAGAAGATTGAAGCGTGGTTGTAATTTTGTGATACAAGCTCTTTCATCTGGGTGATTGTGTTTTCACGGCCTGTGTGCATATGCCTTGAAATATAGGGAATTTCAGCCCAGATAACAAGACCCTTTTCGTCACACAGATCGTAAAAATACTGGTCGTGCTGGTAGTGAGCAAGGCGGATTGTGTTTGCACCTACCTCGCAGATAAGCTCTATATCTTCTCTGTGATGCTCGGGAAGAAGTGCGTTGCCGACGCCGAGCCTGTCCTGATGGCGGGATACGCCGCGGAGCGGATAGCTCTCACCGTTGAGGAAGAATCCCTTTTCGGGGTCAACCTTAAACGTGCGGCAGCCGAATCGTGCGCTTACGCTGTCGAGCACCGTGTCGCCCTCGAGCAGTTCAACGGTCGCGGTGTAGAGGTAGGGGTCTTTGCGTCCGTTCCAGAGGTGGACGTTTTCGATGTCGAGGTCTTCGTCGTTATCGTCGGTTGTCTTTGTTGCGACAACGTTGCCTTCCGCATCTGTGATGGTGTAACGCAGTGTCTGACCGTTCTTTTTGTCGGTGACAAACACTTCAATTTCAACCTCTGCATTGTTGCCTTCGATTTCGGGTGTAACCTTTATGCCGGGTGCACCGTAATAATCAAGGTCAAAGTGTGATGCGCTTACGCCGATAATGTTGACGTCGCGGTAAAGACCACCGTAAAACGTGAAGTCAGCCATCTGAGGATAAACCGTGTCGTTTGCTGCGTTATCAACGGCAATTACGATAAGGTTTGTGTCTGCAAGGCAGTCTGTCATATCAACGCGCCACGTGGAGTAGCCGCCGTCGTGCGATTTGATTTTGTTGCCGTTTACATAAACTGTGGCAGAGGAGTTGGCACCTTTGATTTCAAGATAAACTCTGTCCGTCTGAGGAAGCTCAGCTCGTGTGACCTGCTTTGCATAAAAACAAGTGCCTCTGTGGTAATCGTTGCCGCCGTCCTGACCGTCTGTTGCATTCCAGGTGTGGGGCAGATTGACGGTTTCCCAATCTGCAGGTAATGCTGAAGGGATTTCAGCGGCTTCTTTTGAAAATACCCAACCGCTGTTGAAATTCAGTATATTTCTCATTGCAGAATCCTCCTGTAAACAGTAGCGAAAGTAAATACTTTGCTTTTGCAAATTTTATCCGTTTAAAATTATATAACTTTTATTATACATAGTCAATAAAAATGCGTTAAAGAAAATAAAACATTGCGGAATTATTCTTTTACCACAAGCGTGCGCAGATATTTTTTTTGCTCAGCCGTTATTCTGTTGCTTTCGCACGCTTTTCTTATTGCCTTGTTGTGTATGCGGCTGTCGAGTTTTCTTTGCGTCAGATAAGGCAGCACGCAGTCATATTGTTTTACAAATGCTGTTGAAAAATACCAAGCGACCATCATAATTACGTAATAATCGTCGCTTTTTACAGCGGAAATTCTTTCTGTAATATCCGTTTCGAAATGCTCGTCAAGAAAATACAGCATAAGTGTTTCTATCGCAAATCTCACGGTGTATGTGTGTTCGGTTTGCATCCAGTCAAAGCACTTTTCTTTCAGGTCGGGCAGCCGCTTTTTCAGCGCTTTAGGGCGAAGCATATCGCAGGTTGCCCAGTTGTTGACAAACGGCAGAAAACGCTCAAGCGCAGCGATACACTCGTCGTAGTCTTTTATTTGCTCAATCAGAAATGCGTGGAGATTGTTTTCTTCGTAGTATCGGTGCGGTAATTCGGCTTGAAATCTTTCTGCCTGCTCTGAGCCTGCAATTTCTTTTGCAAACTTGCGAAGCTCAGGTGTGCGCACGCCGATTACGGTTTCCTTGTCGATTCCGGGCATAAGTCCGCAGTGAAAATCACGGTATGATAAATCCTGCATTTCGTAAAGTCTGTTTACAACAGTATCCATATTCGAAACCTCGTTTTTGTTGATATGCTGATTTTACCACATTGTTGACGTAAAATAAAACCCGTGCCAAAAATTATATCGTGTATTTCTGCAGTTGAGTAAGGATGAAAAAATATTGCAGGGTAATTGATATGTCGGATTTTTTATGCTAAAATGCAAATATAGCAATTAAGGAGGATCAGGATATGAAACGTAATTTTAAAATCATTGCGGTGCTTCTTTCGCTTGTGCTCACTTTTCAGTGTGCCCTTGCTTCTTCTGCTGCATTTGACGACAAGTCAATGACCCGTGAGGAGTGGGATGTACTTTATAACGAGCTCAGGGACGAAAACACCCTTCCCACACTTTGCGTCGGTGCTGACGAAACACAGCTCAACATCTGCTGGCACGCCGCAAAAGATAAGGCAGACCCGAAAGTAAGGCTTGCAAAGAGTGCCGATATGAGCGGCTGCGTTGAGTTTGAAGGCGAAACCACACCTGCCGAAAACGATGAGCAGCTTGTCTGCCGTGTTACGATGACAGGAATTGAAGAAAACACAACATATTACTATCAGTGGCTCGGTGAAGATGGCTGGAGTGAGGCTTACAAGTACGAGTCAAAGGGCTTTGACAGCTATAAAATGATGGTTATCGGCGGTATTCAGATTGGCGCTCAGAGCACGGACAACCCTGAAGAGCAGTCCAGGATCGGCTATGTTTGGCAGAGTGTGCTTGACGAAGCGCTTACCAAGAATCCCGATATCAGCTTCCTTCTTTCTCCCGGTGACAATACTTCAACCGGCAAGGCGGCTGATGAGTGGCAGACACTTCTTATGCCTGATTATACACGTAATCTTCCGCTTGCCCTTGCAATAGGTAACCACGATAAAAAGGGTATGATGTATGATTACTATACCCATATGCCCAACGAATTTTTCGGCAAATACTTCACAGGTCTTGACAGAGATTTCTGGTTCAGATACGGCGATGCACTTTACCTTGTGTTTGATGCCTGCTCAGGCTCAGCCGCAGACCACAGGGCAATGGCTAAGGAAGCTGTTGAGGCCAACCCCGATGCCAAGTGGCGTATAGGCGTTATGCATCAGGGCCTTTATGCACCCGGCATTGCAATGCTTGAGCCTGAAACGAATATTATGCTCAACGCTGTATTTCAGCCCATTTATGAGATGTATGACCTTGACGTGGTGTTCACGGGACATACGCATATGCAGGGTCGCTCAAACTTTATCAGCGACGGTGTTGTAGTCGGCAAGGCTGAAAGTGGCGGCACATACACAGACCCCAACGGTATTATCTACCTCAACACAAATGCCTGCTGTGATCAGGGCTCAATGGAAGATATGTATCTCTGGCCCTACACCGCTTATGCTTTTGAGGATGCAGACGTCACGACTTACTCAACGGTTGAGTTTACTGATTCAACAATGTCAATCAAAACCTTCAGAGGCGATAACAGCGAGCTTCTTGACAGCATCACAATCGAAAAGACAAAAGGCTTCGAAGATAATCCCGTTTCAATATTTATCCGCTCCTTGCTCTATAAGGCGGTTGAATTCCTCGGTCTTGTTTATATGAAGATAGACGAGGTTGTTGTTTCAATCCGTGGCGGTCACTTCTGATTATTCAATAAAAAAGCGCAGGCATTGCCTGCGCTTTTTATTTTACTGATTATTGCTGAATTCATCAGCGTAGCCGATAACGTTTTCCTGACGTCTTGCGGCAAGCTCGCTATACATACTGTCGCGCTTCTGTTTAGAGATCGGCCAGAGGAATTTGGGCACGATGCGAAGTATGCCCGTAAGTGTGGGTACGATTGTGCAAAGAGCAAATTCCCAGAATTTTGTTCTGTCGTTCTGTGTGCCTATTTCAAGGCCCTGAACATAGCCGATTTTTTTCATAATAAGGCTTGTTACGGAGCCGAGGAGAGCACTCTGCATTTTGAGGATGAGTCCCTTGGCAACGCCTGTCGTGGCTTCCATACGGTAGCCGTTTTTCCATTCGCAGTAGTCCATTGCCTCGTTCCACAGGTCAGCCGTGATAACTTTAGAGATGCCCCAGGACCACTTGCCGAACCATTCTTTAAGGCCGAAGGCTATGCACATAGGCACGGTCTGATAAAACATCTTTTTGCCTTTTGTCATACCAAAAAGGAAAACGCCGATTGAAAGTGCGCTGTTGTAAATATCGTTGAAAATCCAGAGCGATTTTGAAGAGAATCGTTTTCTCAACGGCTCAACGAACATATAGCTGATGCTGCCGTTTATACCCGAGGGTATGTTGAGAATCGTTATCAGCGAGTAACTGCCAAGAACGTCGATGAAGTAGTTGGTTTCGCTCTTGCTGATTGAGAAGTTGCCGAGAAATTCGGACAGACACATCAGCAGTACGGGATAGTTGGAGATAATCGCTTTGAGACCTTCTTTGATGCTTGGTTTTTCGAGCGATTGAGGTACTCGTTCTTTGGATTTGAGGAAGAACCAGAACGTGCAAAGCGAAGATATAACTGCGGTTGCCGTGCCCATTACCATAAATACACTGCTCAGCTTCCACGTTACAACTTTGTTGTTTACAAGGTCTATGAGCACGCCCATTATGTAACGCGGCATATCTTCGCCCATATATCCCGTCAGCAACTCGGCAAGGGTTATAAGCCTTATTCGTTCAGCCGGGTTGGGTGTGATTGTGGACATATATCCGCTTTTGGCAACGGTTGTGAAGGTGCCTGCCGTTTCGTTGATAATCAGGAAGAAGTAGTAGTAAAAAAGCTTGGGCAGGTAAGTGCCGTTTGTGTCGGGGAAGAAAATCGGTATCAGCCAGGTGAAAATACCCATTATGGTAAGCGGAAGCTGCATGCCGACGAGGAAGGGACGGAATTTGCCGATGCGTGTTCGTGTGCTGTCAACGATAACGGAGATGAACGTATCGTTGATTACGTCCCATACCGTTGCCGCAATGTTCATAACTGCGTTGACTGTGAAGTCAATGTTTACAACGTCCCAAATGTATCTTTCGGAGAAAGCGTTGATGTTGAAAGAGTTTGACCAGTCGTTGAGGAGGTACGCCGTTGTTTCTTTTACGCCGACGTAGTTTCGACCCTTATAGTAGGAGATTTTTTCATTCTCACCGTTTTTGGTTTGGTTTTCAGTCACGCTTTCACCTCCTTATTTCTTGTCTGAATCGCTGACATAAACCGTGCATTCATCCACAAATACTTCATCAAGATAGATGAGAACAACCTTGATTGTTACGGGCTTGTCGCTTGCGGCAACGCCCTTGACGTAACCCATTTCATCAACGGTTGCAACAGAAGTATCGGAAGAGGAGAATCTGACGGTGTATTCACTGTCGTTTTCGATAACTGCGTTGACGGAGAGCATAATTTCATCGCCGGGTTTAACCGTTGCCGTGCTTTCGGCAAAGCTGATGCCTGCATAAGAGTATTCGTAGCGTTCGCTTGTCTTGTAAGTGAAGCCAACATGTCTGTCCGAAAAGACGGCAAGCTTGTTTTTGAATGTTACGTCGGCTTTGACGCTGTATGTTTTGTCGAACGTAAGAGTTTCGAGCTTGTCTGTGAAACGGTTGATTTTAGCGCGGATTATGCTTTCTGTAAGGTTAATATCGCTTTTGTTGACTGAGCACAGGTCTGCAATATCGTTGCGGAAAAGCTCAACTCTTTTAGCTGAATAATCGTTTGGTGCAATCTTCAGGCGGACGGTGATAAAGTAATAATCGCTGTCCGTAATTTCACCGGTGTCGGGGTTGTAGACAGGGTTGCCGTCTGCATCGGTTTCGCCGATTGAGAAGGTTACGGATTCAATGTCGGTGGCTGTAAGGTTTACTGTTTTAAGCGAGCTGTTAACCTTGCCGAAAACGCCTTTTTCATCTTCAGGGTAGTAGGTGTCAACCGTCGGAAGAAGCTTGTTTTTGGCATATATCAGCAGGTTGCGGTCAGCTTCAAGTGCCGTGCCGTTGCTGTCGGTAACCGTAATTGTGCCGTCGTCAACCGAAACGTCGGTGTAAATATCGGCCTTGATAAATCTGTTTACTGCGGAATAACCGCTTACCTTATTGAGGTAGTCGAGAAGTGTTTGCGTGTCATCCGTAAGTTTTGTTTTGTTCTGCATATCTGTTTGGGCAGAAGAATTTCCTGCATCGATTGAGCGCACTGTTACAACAAGCACAACCGCACATACGGCAAGAGCAAGAATGCTGATTACACCAAACAGAATAAACTGCGGCTTTTTGCCGGTTTTCTTATCAGCCAATGCGCTCACCTTCTTTCGCTTCATCGGTTCCCAATACGGGTAAAGGCAGGTCGTCAAGCTTGATTTCGCCTGCTTTTATCTTTTTGCGTATTGCCACGCGTTCGAGGTCAAGCGGGTCAATTTCGGGCTTTACGTTTTTCTTAAGGAAGAGGAAATTGAGCACAAACATAAGTGCAAAAACTCCCGCAAGAACAAATGCACCCGCACCTCCGGAAGCCGTAATGAACGTGCCGAGTGCCGCCTTGGGCAGAATCATACAGACTACGGCACAGGCAAGGCTCAGCGCAAAACCTGCGGCACTGAGAGCACAGCAGGCCTTTGCGGATTTATTGAAATTGAGGAAGGTGAGCAAAAGCGCAACAAAAACGCCGAATCCCATAAGAAAAGCGAGCAGAAACAGTGCCGCAGCCGCCGCAAAGGTTGCAAACAGTTGTGGCAGATAGTCCTGAAGGCTCATAATTACGGTCAGTTCACCGCTTGAAACAGCCTGATAAACTCCCCATGCGCTGAGGGTGACTTTTGATGAAAACAAACCTAAGTCAGCACTGAGGGTTGCAAACGGAATGAATATTGAACCTATTGCAGCGAGCATTGAGACAATACGCAGAATTTGTAACGGACCGCCCGTAAAAGCGCATTTTACCTTCGATTTAAGGATTCTGAATGAAGCAAATTCAAGCTCGCACTGCTTTGCGTCCTGCGAGAGGAGCTTTTCCTGCTGGCTGTAAAAAATATTGACTCCGCAATGCTTGCAGTCGGGCGCAAGCTCAAAGCGGCCTATTTCGCCGCCGCAGTTGGGACATTTCATAACCTCACCTCTTTCGTGGCACGATATATATAGATTACTATACCATTATTTTTATTTTTTTTCAAGTGAGCATAAACGGGCATTGATAATTGGCAGAGAATGTTGTAAAATAGTTTTACAGTTCAGGTATATCATCCGCTTTTTTGCAGATAATTTCTGCAGAAGGATGTGATGGATTTGCCTGAAAAAATCGGCAGACAGACTGTTGTGCTGAAAAATTCTCCGCGTGTGCTTGCGTCGGCAGGTGTTGTCGGCAAACGCGAGGGAGACGGTCCGTTAGGCGATGAGTTTGACCGTGTTTTTGAAGACGGCAGAATGAACGAGGACTCGTGGGAAAAGGCTGAGAGTGATTTTCAGAAGATTGCCGTTGAAACGGCAATATCAAAATCAGGGCTTTCGGCATCGGATATTGACCTGATACTTGCAGGTGACCTTCTCGGTCAGAGTATGGGCACAACCTTCGGCGTAAGAGACCTGAATATTCCTTTCCTCGGCTTGTACGGCGCGTGCTCTACAATGGCGCTTTCGCTTGCAACCGCCGCTTTGCTTGTTGATTCGGGTGCGGTCGCTACTGCTGTTGCGGCAACGTCGTCCCACTTCTGCTCGGCAGAAAAGCAATTCCGCCTTCCGCTTGAATACGGCGGTCAGCGCCCTCCGCAAGCGCAGTGGACTGCAACGGCGGCAGGTGCGGCAGTGCTCGGTAAGGCGGAGAGTAACGTGGGTATCAGCTGTCTGACGTACGGCAAAATTCTTGATATGGGAATTACGGATGCCAACAATATGGGTGCTGCAATGGCGCCCGCGGCGGCAGATACGATTGCCGTGCACCTGCAGCAGACGGGTCGCACACCTGCCGATTATGACCGTATTGTTACCGGCGACCTCGGCGCTGTCGGCACAGAGCTTCTGCACAGGTTGCTTGCGGTTGATTACGGCATCGATATTTCCCGTAATCACAGCGATTGCGGTCTGATGCTTTACGATATGGACGACCGCGACGTAAATTCAGGTGCATCGGGTTGCGGCTGCAGTGCGGCAGTAATTTGCACACATTTTATGCGAAAACTAAGTTCGGGCGAGCTTAACAGGATTTTATTTGTCGGCACAGGTGCTTTGCTGTCACAGCTTTCTCCGCTTCAGGGTGAAAGCATACCGGCAATTGCGCACGCCGTTGTGTTGGATGGAGGTAATATCAATGCTTGCAAAGGCTTGTAAATGTCTTAAAAGGTTGGGCAGGGCAGAAAAGCTCATAAGGATTCTCACGGCAATCAGAGTTACCGTGTTTGTCGGTGCGTTGATTTATGCGGTTGTAACTGCGGCTTCAATGATAAAACAAAACTGTTCCGAATAAAAAGCAGGCGCGGCGGTGCACAAGGACGGGCATCACTGCGCCTTTATTTTTTGTTAAATATGTTATTGCATCTTTATTTTCTTTGTGTTATATTTTCGTTGTTAAGTTTCATTTCGGCAACGGAGGCAAAATTACGATGATAAGAGTAGGAATATACGGCTACGGCAACCTCGGCAGAGGTGTTGAAAATGCTGTTAAGCAAAACGATGATATGGAGCTCGTTGCGGTTTTTTCACGCCGTGACCCTTCAGGTGTTAAGATAAACACTCCCGGTGTTACCGTTTACAAGGCAGAGGATGCTGCCGGTATGACCGATAAGATAGACGTTATGATAATCTGCGGCGGCAGCGCAACCGACCTGCCCGAGCAGACACCCGCGCTCGCAAAGCTTTTCAATGTTGTTGACAGCTTCGATACTCACGCAAAAATTCCCGAGCATTTTGACAGGGTTGATGAGTCTGCCAAGGCTTCCGGAAAAATTGCTATGATTTCTGTCGGCTGGGATCCCGGTATGTTCTCGCTCAACCGTCTTTACGGCAGTACAATTCTTCCCGACGGTAAGGATTACACCTTCTGGGGCAAGGGCGTCAGCCAGGGCCATTCGGATGCAATCCGCCGTGTTGACGGAGTAGCTGACGGCAAGCAGTACACGGTTCCCGTTCAGTCAGCTCTTGATGCTGTCAGAAGCGGCACTGCTCCCGAGCTCACGACGAGGGAGAAGCACACGAGAGAGTGCTTTGTTGTTGCTGAGGACGGTGCTGATAAGGCAAGAATTGAGCAGGAGATAAAGTCGATGCCCAACTATTTTGCCGATTACGATACAACGGTCAATTTCATCTCTCAGCAGGAGCTTGATGAAAACCACGCAGGCATTCCTCACGGCGGCTTCGTTATCCGCAGCGGTAAGACGGGTGCAGACCTTGAGCACACACATATTATCGAGTACAGCCTTAAACTTGATTCAAACCCCGAGTTTACTGCAAGTGTTCTTGTTTGCTTTGCACGTGCGGCGGCAAGAATGAGCGCAGAGGGTATGAGCGGTTGTAAGACGGTGTTTGACGTGCCGCCCGCATATCTCAGCGCAAAATCAGGTGCAGAGCTCAGAAAGAATCTCCTTTAAAAAATAACGCAGCCTTTCAGAAATGAAAGACTGCGTTTTGTTTTGTCTCTTCAGCAAAGACACAACCCCCGGTTCTACCGGGGGAATAAAAAAGCTTTAGTAAAAACAAAAAGTGGCGAGCAAAGGCAAGCCACAAAAACATAGTAAAAAGATTAACCTCCAAGTATAATAGAAATGGTTTGGCGACCGCATTACTAAAATACAAGGAGGTTAAAACATGTTTAAAAAAGATGGTAACAATGAAATAAAAACCTTATCACATTCAACATACAGATGTCAGTACCATATAGTGTTTGCACCCAAGTACAGAAGGAAAGAAATATATGGAAAACTGAAAAAAGATATCGGAGATATAATAAGGAAATTGTGCGAACAAAAAGGAGTAGAAATAATCGAAGCAGAAGCGTGTAAAGATCATATACACCTTTTAGTATCAATACCACCGTACTTGAGTGTAGCACAATTTATGGGATATCTCAAGGGGAAAAGTACATTGATGATTTTTGACCGACACGCAAATTTAAAATACAGATATGGCAATCGACACTTTTGGTGTAGAGGATACTATGTGGATACGGTCGGTCGAAATAAGAAAGTGATAGAAAAGTATATACAAAATCAACTGGAAGAAGATTTTGCAAATGACCAAATATCACTCAAAGAGTACATAGACCCGTTTACGGGTAACAAGAAAAACTAAGCAAAAAACAAACAGCCGCACGAGAGCGGCTGCTTGAGAAAGTAATGCGGTGTCAAACTTCAGTGCCGACTTTTAGTCGGCAAGCCAGTAGGCGGCCCTTATAGGGCCTGTGCAAACCACCAGTTCAACTGGTGGTTATGATTAAGTTGGAATTAATACTTGAAGTTCTTATAGAGGATGTGTGAAGAACCTGTTGCATTACCGCCGCCTGCAGCATCAATAACAACGCTGATGTTGTATTCAACTGTGAGGCTGACAAGGTTACCGGTTGTTCCATCGACAACAGCTACAATCTTTGCGTTGTTGTAGCTTTCAGTAATCTTTGCGCCACCGAGAATGTCGTCAATTGCATCATAAATAACAATAGCTGTCTTGTGGTCGAAGTAGCTCTTGTCTCCATCGCCGACACAGATACCGCACTTGTCAATGGGGGAGTTGTTGGACTTAGCATCCTTTGAAGCTTTACTTGAGCCGTTCTTTACACCCATTGTAATTGTGTAAAGGTTGCCGTTAGCTGTGCAAGTTGCGCTAGTAACATCAGATGTTGTGAGTGTGCTCTTGCGAAGGTACTGGTGAGGAAGGTCTGATTCCCACTGACCCTTTGTAACGTCCATTGTATATTTGTTTGCTGCGCCAATGCCCATAAACTTATACATAACGTCACCAAATGTCTTGAGAAGGAAGCCTGCGTTGAGCTGCTCATTGTCAACATAACGGACTTTGTTGAAGCCAACCTTTGCTGCAACAGCATTGTTGATAGTTTTGTTGTAAAGATTGATGATTTCTGCTGTTGTTGTCGGAGCTTCTGTGATAGCAGCAACAGTTGTCTCACCTTCGGCTGTTGTTTCGTCTTCAGCTGTTGTTTCGCCTTCAGCTGTTGTTTCGCCCTCGACGGAAGGATCTGTTGCTGAATTGTCGCCGTCAGCAACAACATCTTCAGTGGGATCGACGATAGTAGGCTCGTTGGTGTTCTGATTGTCGCCGCAAGCTGCAAAGCTAAGGAGCATTGCAACGGCAAGAAGAAGTGCTATAAGTTTTTTCATTGTGTTTTCTCCTTTCGGTATTTAAATGCCTTGCGGCATTGTTTACTTTTTGTAATATTTTTTTACGTTCGAAGAATGTTCATTCCAGGTTGTTGCGTAGTAGTAGTTTTTAGCATCATCGTAAACAAAGAAATAATAATCCGTATCAGCAGGGTAGAGAGCTGCTTCTATTGCTTCGATGCTAACGTTTGTAATCGGACCTGCGGGTAATCCCGAAACGTTGTATGTATTGTATAGGTCTTTGTAAGCGGAAATATCGTCAGTATACGGCTTTACATGATTGTTAAGGTAAAAAATAGTTACATCGCATTCAAGCTTACCGTAGTCTGAATTTAATCTGTTGTGAATAACGGAGGATACGTTTTTCATTTCAGGGTCGGTTGCTTCTTCGCGGATGATTGAAGCAATAGTGAGTATTTCATCAAGCGAATACCCTAATTCCTGAAAACGCTTCTTATGTTTTTCTGTAATCTTTTGGTTGAAATTAGATAAAAAGACATTCAGAACGGTTTGCGCATCCGTGTTGTAATTGAAATTGTATGTATCCGGATACAGATAGCCTTCAAGCAAAAAAGGTCTTGCTGACGGGTTATCTATTTCATCTGTGAACCAATAATTTGTTGCAGGGGAGTTTGCTGCTGCCAAAAAATCGTCCGCTGAACATACTTTGTTTTCTTCCAGAATTTTAGCGTATTCTTCAACGGTGAGACCGTCAACAAACGTAATAGAAATATCATAGCTTTGAGATGTTGTTTGCAGTGAAGATGACTGATCTTCGTTGTCTGTTGAACATCCGAAAGTAAATATGAGTACCAGCGGCAGTAAAAAACATATTATTTTTTTGTGCATAACTGTGCTCCTTTTGTCGCACATTTTGCATCATTATACATTAGTTTCTGCCAATTTGCAAGTGTTGACAAGAATATTTAATTAATTTATAATCAACTAAGCATGGGTCTGTAGCTCAGCCGGGAGAGCGTTCGGTTCGCAACCGAAAGGTCGAGAGTTCGATTCTCTTCAGATCCACCATCAATAAAAGTAATTGCGACAAAATTGTCAGAACGGAACATTTGGCACAAACAACCAAAAATATTCATTGTATTTATTCATTTTGAATATTGAATATTTTTCCTGATGTGTTATCATTTATCTGTATTCTTATGTAAAAAGAAAGGGAAAAGTTATGGCTAAATATCTTATTGTAAATGCCGATGATTACGGAATGTGTAAAGCGGCTAACGATGCCGTTAATGAGCTTTTTGAAGGCGGCTGGCTTAAATCTTCAACAATTATGATGCCTTGTCCGGCTGCTGAAGATGCTGTTAAATTTTCAATCGATCATCCTGAATACGCAATCGGTATCCACCTTACAATGACAAGTGAATGGGGAAAGTACCGTTGGAAGCCTCTTACGGACGGTAAGACTCTTATCGATGAAGAAGGCTTTATGTGGCATGAGAGCGATCAGGTTGAAAAGAACGCTTCTTACGAAGATCTCGAGAAAGAAATTCGTGCGCAGATTGATCTTGCTCATAAGATGGGTATGAAGCCTTCTCATACGGACAACCATATGGGTTCGCTTTACGGTCACTACACAGGTCGTCTCGGTCTTGCAAAAATGACTCTTCGCGTTTGTGGCGAGTATGGTTATGCATACCGTCTCTATACTAAGCACGACAAACGTATCTGTCCGAAGGGCACACCTTATTTCCTCTATGCAGGTATAACAATCCTTTCCAAAAAGTGGGGCAAAAAGTATAATGTTGTTATTCCGGACTATCTTCTTTTTCCTGATTGGAACGATGATATGCGTGTCAGCTACGAGGTGTACAGAGATACGATTCTCAAAATCTGGACAGATATTCCCGAGGATGGCGTAACAGAAACTTTTGTTCATCCTTCCGTTGAGTCCGATGAGCTCAAGGGCATAACTGCAAGATGGCAGGACAGAGTATGGGAATATGAACTTATGAAAGATCCTTACGTTCACCAATACCTCAAAGAGCACGGTGTTGAGCTTATCAGCTATCGTGACCTTATAAAGATGAAAGGCGGTAAAGTCCGCTGATTAAGAAAATTCCGGCTGCAATTATTAGTTGTAACCGGAATTTTTTGTTTTTTGCAAAAAATGAGCATTCGTGAGCAAATGGAAGGAAAATGCAGAAAAATTAAGCATTCGTAAAATCTGCTCGAGATAAAGGTTGAAATCCGTCAAAAAAAATAAAAAAATTGTTGACATTTAAGGAGTTTAGCTCTATATTTGTAATCGATGTATTATATAAATAAGAAAGGGGTTGCATAATTGGAAAACAACATAATTATCGACCTGAAGAATATTTCCGTTTCGTTTGACGGTGAGCCGATACTTAAAGACCTTAATCTTTATATCCGAGATAAGGAGTTTATTACTTTTCTCGGTCCTTCCGGTTGCGGTAAAACTACAACCCTTCGTGTAATAGCCGGCTTCATCGAACCCGACAGCGGTGATGTTATTTTTGATAATACTCGTATAAATGATGTTCCTCCTCACAAGAGGCAGGTTAACACCATTTTTCAACGTTATGCTCTTTTTCCGCATCTTAACGTTTTTGAGAATATCGCTTTCGGTCTCAGATTGAAAAAAGCACCCAAGAAAGAAATTGCCGAAACAGTTGCGGCAATGCTCAAACTTGTTAACCTCAAGGGCTTTGAAAAGCGTAACATACATTCTCTTTCAGGCGGTCAGCAGCAGCGCGTGGCAATTGCCCGTGCGCTTGCTAATAAGCCTCGCGTTCTTCTGCTTGATGAACCTCTCGGTGCTCTCGACCTTAAGCTTCGCAAAGATATGCAGAACGAACTGAAAAATATTCAGCAGCAAATGGGAATCACCTTTATTTACGTTACACATGATCAGGAAGAAGCGCTTTCGATGTCTGATACCATTGTTGTTATGAACAACGGTGTAATTCAGCAAATCGGCACTCCGCTTGATATTTACAACGAGCCTAAAAACGCTTTTGTTGCCGACTTTATCGGTGAAAGTAATATTCTTGACGGCATTATGCGTGAAGATTTCCGCGTCGATTTCTCCGGCCACAGGTTTGAATGTCTTGATAAGGGCTTTTCACCTAATGAAAAGGTAGATGTTGTTGTACGCCCCGAAGACGTTGATGTTGTCGATGTTGATAAGGGTATGCTGAAAGGCGTTGTCACTTCAGTAACTTTCAAAGGTGTTCATTTTGAAACTATTGTCGATATCGGCGGTTTCAAGTGGATGATTCAGTCAACTGATTACCACGAAGTCGGCAAAAAAATCGGTCTTTTCATCGAGCCCGATGCAATACACATTATGAAGAAGAGTGAATATTCCGGCCTCTACGGTGATTACAGCTCTTTCAGCGAGGAGTTTGATGAGCTCTCCGATCCCGAGGAGGTGGAGGAGGAATGAGCAAGCGTTCACTCAAAGCGAAGCTCATAGCTTCTCCTTATATCGTCTGGTCTGCTATTTTCATTATCGCTCCGTTGATATTTGTTGCGTATTATGCGTTCACCGATTCAAACGAAGCTTTTTCGCTTGACAATATATTCGACCTCGGAAAGTACACAACTACTTTTCTGCGTTCAATATGGTTCGGCATTGTTGCAACAATTATATGTCTGATTATCGCGTTTCCTCTTGCTTATTTCATTTCACAGAAGACGGAAAAAGTTCAGCGTACACTCGTTGTTCTTACTATGCTTCCTATGTGGATGAGCTTTCTTATCAGAACGTATTCGATGATGGTTCTTATGCAGGATACCGGTATAATCAACTCGTTGCTGGCAAAGCTGAATATCGGACCGATTCATATGATTGATACTGAGGGTGCTGTAATCTTGGGCATGGTGTATAACTTTCTTCCCTTTATGATTACGCCTATATATTCAGTTATGGCTAAGCTCGATTACAGCATTATTGAAGCTTGTCAGGATCTTGGCGGCAATCGTCTTACCTGTGTAAGGCGCTGCATTATTCCTATGAGTATGCCCGGCGTTATTTCCGGCATTACAATGGTTTTTGTGCCTTCTGTCAGTACTTTCTATATTTCTCAGAAGCTTGGCGGCGGTTCATTTGACCTTATCGGTGATGTTATTGAACGCCAGTTCCAGCAATCTTATAATTACAATTTGGGTGCGGCAATTTCTTTTGTTCTTATGATCCTTATCCTTATTTCTATGGCGGTTATGAACCGCTTTACGGGTGATGAGGAGATGGCGATATGAAATTAGCTTCAAGGATTTATACATTTCTTGTTTTTGCTTTCCTTTACGCACCTATCGTAATTCTTATTCTGTTTTCTTTCAATTCTACAAGCAGCACAAGTGTTTTTTCAGGTTTTTCTCTCGAATGGTACAGAGCTGCTCTTCAGGACAGAGATACGCTTAAAGCTCTTTCGAACACCCTTCTTCTTGCAGTTTGTTCTTCCGTTATTGCAACTTTGCTCGGCACAGCTGCAGCAGTCGGCATCGAACGCTTCAAAAAGGGCCCTGTGCGTTCGGGTGTAATGGCAGTAACCAATATCCCGATGATGAACCCTGAAATTGTAACAGGAATATCAATGATGCTTTTGTTTGTTTTTGCAGGAAAATTCATCATTATTCCGGTGTTACATACTTTTGCTGATTCGGCAATCAAAGTGTTTGAGGACATTGTAGTTATGGTGGGTCAACGCTTTGGTGAGGATTCATCTTTCTTTGATTTTATCAGCTTAGTTTTCGGAAAAGAATCTTTTCTCTATGATGAGCTTATTAAGCTTTCAAAGCTTAATTCAATCTTCGGTTTCGGCACGTTGCTTGTTGCTCACGTAACGTTCAGCTTGCCGTATGTAATCCTTAATGTTCTTCCGAAACTCAGACAGACAGACCGTAATCTTTCGGAGGCTGCGCAAGACCTCGGATGTAAACCGGCGGCAGCTTTTTTTAAAGTTGTTCTGCCTTCGATTATGCCCGGTATACTTACCGGTATGATTATGGCTTTCACGCTTTCGCTTGACGATTTCATCATAAGTCATTTCACAAGCGGTGCCGGTTTCCAAACACTTCCGATTGCTATTTATGCAATGACAAAGAGACGTGTTAATCCGAGCATGTATGCTTTCTCAACGTTTATTTTTGTTAGCATCCTTATTCTTCTTATTCTGTATAACGTTGCGCAGTTTAAGAGTGAGGACAAGAACAAAAAGAAAAAATGATTTACCGCAAGGTGGTGTTTTTTTGAAGAAGCCGGTTGCGATTTTAATCGCGTTGCTTATACTTTCTTTCAGCGTTTTTACCGCTTCAGCTGCAACTGACAGTGAAATAAACGCTCTCAGAGGTACTACGCTTTATGTATATAACTGGGGCGAATATATTTCAGACGGTGCCGACGGAACACTTGATGTAAACAGTGCTTTTGAAGAGAAGTACGGCATTAAAGTTGTTTATGATACTTTTGATAATAACGAATCGATGTATTCAAAACTCAAAAGCGGCGGCGTTTCTTATGATCTGATTATTCCTTCCGATTATATGGTGCAGCGTATGATTAACGAAGGTATGCTTGAAAAACTGGATTATGCAAACATACCTAATTTCGAGAAATATATTCCCGAAAAATATCTCAATCCGCCTTACGATCCTCAGAACGAATATTCCGTACCTTATACTGTCGGTATGGTCGGCTTGATTTATAATTCTGCTTTCGTTGACACTGTGCCTGACAGTTGGTCAGTACTGTGGGACAAGCAATACAACGGACAGATCCTTATGTTCAATAATCCACGCGATGCATTTGGTATAGCACAGAATCTTCTCGGTATGGATTACAACACGGAATCAGAGATTTCCTGGAAACTTGCCGCAGAATTGCTCAAGGAACAAAAACAGGTTGCTCCCACTTACGTTAATGATGAGATTTTCTTGAAAATGGAGTCGGGTGAGGCAACTTTCGGTGTTTACTATGCGGGCGATTTCCTTTCTATGAAAGACAATAATCCCGATCTTGAGTTTGTATACCCTAAAGAGGGTACAAACTATTTTGTGGATGCCGCTTGTGTGCTCAAGGGTGCTAAAAACAAACTTGCAGCTGAGCTTTACATTAATTTCTTGCTTGATCCTGAGGTTGCACTTGCAAATGCCGAATATATCTGTTATGCAAGTCCGCACAGCGGAGTTTACAATAATCCCGAGTATACTTACTATCAAAATGAAATCCTTTATCCCGAGGACGGTAAATTTAAAACTCAGAGCTTCCTTAATCTCTCTCCCGAAACCCTTGAGCTTATGAGTTCTCTCTGGGATGACGTAAAGAATCACAACGTAGTTGACGGTGGCGGTAACTATGATTTCTTCTTCGGAGACGGAGAATTGGGCAATGCTGATTCAGCCGGTAACCTGACTCCTGAAGGTATGAAATATCTGGTGTATATTCTTATATTTGCTGCTGTATGTATTGCTTACGTTATTTTCCGCTATATAAGAAAAAAGTTTCGAGAAAAGGTATAATCAGGTAGGTTTACCTGCTCGAAATGCGCTGATTTTACTTAATATTCACAAATACTATACAATATCAGGTTGATATTGGCAGTTAAATATGGTAAAATAAGGATGTTGTAACTCAACATCCTTATTTTTTTGTGAGGTGAAATGTCAATGAAGTACTCATTAAACAAAAGCAACTATCGTGACTTTGAGACTATGGAACTCGGTAAACGCGAGGGTAGGGCGTATTTTATTCCTTACACAAGCAAAGCTGTTCTTGAGTCCGTAACTATTGACAAGGAGCGTTATTCAAGCGACCTTGTCAGAATTCTTTCCGGTGAATGGGAGTTCAAGTATTTTGCTCATCTTGCCGATGTTCCGTACGATTTTGATCCATCAAAGGTTGAGTTTGATAAGATTAACGTTCCTTCAACGTGGCAGAGAACCGGTTATGAGCCGCCTGTCTATCTTAACTGCCCTTATGAAATCGAGACCAAGCCGCCTTTCCTTCCCGAAGATATGTCTGCAGGTATTTATCGTAAGACTTTTGAGGTTAAGGATGCAAGCAAGGTATATCTTATCAATTTCCTTGGTGTTATTCCTTGTATCGATCTTTATCTTAACGGTGAGTTTGTCCGTTACAGTGAAGGTGCTCACAATACCGCTGAGTTTGATATAACTCCTTTCATTAAAGAAGGAGATAACGAGCTTATCGCTGTTGTTCATAAGTGGAGCAACGGTACTTTCCTTGAGTGTCAGGATATGTTCCGTGAAAACGGTATCTTCCGCGATGTTCTCCTTTATGAGCTTCCGCAGACATATATCAATGACTATTTCCTTAAAACAACAAAAGCTGCCAAGGGCTATAACGTAAGTGCTGAAGTTTGTGTTGTAGGTGACGATTGCGGATATACCGTTGAAATCTGCGCTGTTGACAATGAAGGCAATACACTTTTCTGTGCAGAAGCAGCTGCTAATGTTCCTATGTCTTTCGATAACCTCAATGTTGTTGAGTGGAATGCTGAAATTCCCACTCTTTACACAGCATATATTACATTGAAAAAAGACGGCGAGGCTGTTCAGACAATCCGTTCTTATATCGGTTTTAAAAATGTAAAAATTAATAAGAACATTTTCTATTTCAACGGTGAAAAGATTAAATTCAAAGGTGTCAATCATCACGATACTAATCCCAAAACGGGCTATGTTATGACGTTTGCCGATATTGAAAAAGATCTTCGCCTTATGAAGAAGATGAATGTCAATGCAATCCGTACTTCTCACTATCCTCCCGATCCCCATCTTCTGATGCTTGCTGATCATATCGGTTTTTATGTAGTTGATGAAGCTGATATAGAAACACACGGCTGCGGTTGCCCGCCTCACAATAAGATTAACCTTATCAGTAATGATCTCAAGTGGGCTCCCAGATATATTGACCGTGTTATGAGAATGTATCACCGTGACCGCAATCATCCTTGCGTAACAATGTGGTCTCTCGGTAATGAAGCAGGCGGTATCAAGTGCCACGATGCTTGTTATGATGTTCTTCATAAGGTTGCACCCGAAATTCCTGTTCATTATGAAGGTGCCTGCCGTTCTCCCAGACTCGGTTATGATGTCGTATCCGAAATGTATACATATAATTCAGATGTGCAGAAAGTTGCAGACGGCACAAGAGGTAAGCTCTATCGTCAGAAGCCTTTCTTCCTCTGTGAATACAGCCACGCTATGGGTGTTGGCCCCGGCTCTCTTGATGATTACTGGAAGCTGTTCTATGCTTATGACAACCTTATGGGCGGCTGTATCTGGGAATGGGCTGATCACGCAGTATATCACGAAGACGGACCCAACAAGTATACATACGGCGGTGACCACGGCGAGAGAAAGCATGATAATAACTTCTGTGTTGACGGTCTTATGTATCCCGACCGTACACCGCACACCGGTGCCCGTCAGATGCAGAACGTTTATCGTCCCATAAGAGCAAGACATACACGCGCTAACAGCTTTGCCTTCCTTAACACTAACCGTTTCAGATCCTCAGGCTACATTACCATTAAATGGACTGTATTTAAAAATGGTGTTGTAATCAAGGGTGGTGAGCTTAATCCTGACATTGCTCCGAAGTCTGAGCGTGTATTCAGACTCAATCTTCCTAAAATCAATCAGGATTTCGAGTATCATATCAATTTCGATTACTATGACGGTGATGAATGCATAGCAGGCGAACAGATTGCACTTAACGAGGTTTACACCAAGTTTATGCGCAAAAACTGCACCGATATTTCCGTTAAGGATGAAGGCAATAAGCTTGTTGTCAGCTTCAGCAAGGGTATTGCTGAGTTTGACTTTGCGACGGGTGATTTTGTAAATTACGAAATCAACGGCAAAAAGATGTTCAAATCTGATTCAGTCGGTCCGAGAACATTTATGCCCAATATTTTCCGCGCTATGACCGATAACGATTCACCTTGTATCGGAAAGAAGTGGCTTGCTAACGGCTATGATAAGTATGAGTGCAAGCTCGAAGATATAAAATACAGCCTTGAATTCAACGAAGTTGAGGTTGAAACAAGCTTCTATCTTATGAACGGCAACAAGAAACTGTTCAAGGTTAAAATTGAGTATACAATCAAGGGTAACGGCACAATAAAGGTTAAGGCTGAGCTTGAGCCTTGCAGATTCTTTATCGAGGACGACCTTCCCAGATTCGGTGTTATGCTCGAAATGCCTCACGAGTTTGAGAATATTGAGTATTACGGTCTTGGCGAGTACGAGAATCTTCCCGATTTCAAGGCTCAGTCAAGAGTCGGTATCTATTCAACAACAGTTGATGCTATGCACGAACCCTATATTTATCCGCAGGATAACGGTAACAGGGGAGAGACCCGCTGGATGAAGATTGTCGATTCCGACGGTGACGGTCTGCTGTTCTGCAACAGCAAAGGCAATTTCAGTTTCAGCGCGCATCATTACACTCAGAATCTTCTTCATAAGGCAAAGCATCAGGAAGATCTTTGCGATGAGGATACAACCGTTGTTTCAATTGACGGATTTATACGCGGTGCAGGTACTGCAAGCTGCGGTGAAGATACACTCAAGCCTTATCGCTTCAGTGCGAAAAACGGTCTTAAATTCCGTTTTTCAATCCTTCCCATAACTGAGGAAAGTGTTGAGTAACATGAAGTTTGAAAACATCCTTATTGCCAGCGATTATGATGGCACATTGTATAACGATGAAGGAATAATTACAGCTGACGTTCGCGATAAGATAGCCTATTTTATCGCGAACGGCGGCAGGTTTACCGTTTCAACAGGCAGAACTTATCAAGGATTTCATGCGTATGAGTCTTCATACATAAATGCTCCTGTTTTGTTGGCTAACGGCGCAGTTGCTTATAATTATGAAAAGAACTGCATTGCTTTTGCGGATACCGTAGGCGAAGGCATTTTCGAAGCTTTGCGTGATGTGCACAAGCACTTTCCTTCTGCGTCCATAGAAATGTATTCGTTTTTTGATTCATACGTAATCAATAACTGTCCAACCTCTACAAGGCATTTTACTTCGCAGGGTATAAGCTTTTCTGAAGTAAATGATCCCTCTGAAGCAAAAGCACCTTGGTCGAAGGTTATGATTTTTTCTCCCGAGGAGTCACAAGACGTTCAGAAATATCTTTCTGAACAGCATCCTGAGCTTCATTATCTGCCTACAACGGGAAGATATATCGAGGTTATGAATTCAGGTGTCGATAAGGGTACGGGACTTTTAAGGTTAGCCGATACGCTTTCGATTCCGCATAACCGCGTTTATGCCGTAGGTGACGGCTATAATGATATTGAGATGCTAGTTGCGGCTGAATGCGGCTTTGTGCCGTGTAACGGCAGCGAGGAGGCTCTTGAGGTGGCAGGGCAGGTAGTTCGCTCAAATAATGAAGGTACTGTTGCTCACGTTATTGAAATTCTTGACAGTATTTACTGATTTTAGTTTTTTTACTTGTTTTATTCTGTAATTATGCTATAATGTCATAGTGTAATTTTAAAACTACGGAGGTAATTATGGAAAAAAAGTCTTTTTTGCATAATCTGTTCGGCACTACTCCCGGTAAGGGCGTACAGCCGAAAGAAGCTCTTGCTTACAGCATAACCGGTATCGGACAGAACTTTATCTGTACGATGGTCGGTTCATTTATCACGCTGTTTATGACAGATGCTCTTCTCTTCGGCGCTGATGGTGTAACTGTCGGTCACATCGAAGGTACTATTGCCGTTGCTATTCTCATGCTTGCGGCACGTGTTTTTGATGCGTTCAACGACCCGATTATGGGCAGCGTTGTCGATAAGACACGTACAAAATGGGGCAAATGCCGCCCTTATCTTAAGTGGATGGCAATTCCCATTGCAATCAGCACAATACTTTGCTTCCTTCCCATTTTTAAAGCAGAAAATGTTCTTGATGGCACAAAAGCAGTTCAGACATTTGCAACAATTGCAGTAATATACGTTATGTGGAGCGTTCTCTATACAATTGCTGACGTACCTTATTGGGGTCTTTCAACTTGCCTTACAAATGACACTAATGTCAGAGGCAACATTCTTACGGTTGCAAGAATGGCTTGCACTGTTGGCGCCGGTGTTGTTACGGTTTTTCTTCCGATTATTTCAGGTGCATTAACAAAAGAGTTTAAATATACTGAACTGGATATTGAGGCAATTAAGATTGATAAATCTGACGCGATATCTAATATGCTCAGCTCAGGGGCATATAAGAGCGCAGATGCAGCGGCGGCTACCTTTATAGATACAGTTAAATCTGGTAGCGAAATGCTTAATGCTGATAAACTTAAGTGGATATATTTTGTTGCTGCAGTTGTATTGGTTATTCTTGCAATTCCGATGTTTTTCTATGGATTTAAAAATACCAAAGAACGTTTTACAAGTGATGAGAATCCGCCTTCATTTGGTCACAATATAAAGCTTCTCTTCAAGAATAAGCAGCTTCTGCTTATCGTTCTTTCCGGTATTCTTGGTGGCGCAAGAATGGTTTATACGTACACCGGTGGTATGTATTTTGCAAAGTATATACTCAAAGATGAAGGTCTATTCAGTACTATTACCCTTTTAGTTGTTCCCGGTGGTCTTATTGCTTCAATTTTGGTTCCTTGGATGACAAAGAAATTTACAAAGAAATGGAGCTATATTGTAGTTCATTTGTTTGGCGGTCTTGTTATGGCGGCTATGTTCTTTGTAGGCTATGAAGAGACCTGGCAGAAAGTTGTCTGCGCTATCGGCCTTTTACTTCTTGGTATTCCCCAGGGTGTTAACAACATTATTACTTACGCAATGATTGGCGATACCGTTGACTACCTTGAGTGGAAAACAGGCGAGAGAGGCGAAGGCATCTGCTTTGCAATGCAGACACTTATCAATAAGATCGGTATGGCTGTCGGTGCATTTATCGGTATATTGGCTCTGCATATCGGCGATATTGATACAAAAACTTACACAGTCGGAAACGCCAAGGCACTCTGGACTGTCCTTATTCTTTCCGGCGTTATCAGTATGTTTGCTTGCGCTGTTCCCATGTTCTTCTATACAATTACTGAAAAACGTCAGAAGGAAATGGTTGCAGAAATTGCAGCTCGCAAATCAAAATAATTTAATTATGTTAAAGCCGCAGGACAAATCCTGCGGCTTTTTTACTAAACCAATATTCTACTGTTTTTTCAACTGGATTATTGACAAAAATAAAACCTGTAATTAAACTTAAAACCACAAAGGAGTGTTTTTATGGGTAGCGTACTTACTGTTAACAACCTATCAAAAAAATACAAAAATCGTTTTGCTGTAAACAGTGTATGTATGAGTATTGACAGAGGCGATATTTACGGTTTTGTCGGTGAAAACGGTTCAGGCAAAACGACCGTTATCCGACTGATTACAGGTCTCATTTCACCCTTTTCAGGCGATTTTGAGCTATTCGGAATCAGCAATAAGTCAGGTGAAATACGACAGGCAAGAAGCCGAATCGGAGCAATTGTCGAAAATCCGTCTATATACATGAATATGTCGGCATACGATAATCTTAAAACTCAGAGCAGCATTCTCGGCATTAACGGTGATGAAAAAATCAGGAATGCGCTTGAATGTGTAGGGCTTGAGGAGCTGTATAACGATAAAAAGCACGCCGGTAACTATTCCTTGGGTATGCGTCAGCGCCTCGGAATTGCAATGGCTCTTCTCGGAAATCCTGATTTTCTGATTCTTGATGAGCCGATGAACGGTCTTGATCCTGCGGGCATTGTAAGCATCCGCGAGCTTATATTGAAGCTTAACCGTGAGAGAGGAATAACATTCCTGATTTCTTCTCATATTCTTAACGAACTTTCCCTGGTTGCAACAAAATACGGAATCATTTCACGAGGTAAAATTATAAAAGAAATTACTTCCGAGCAGCTTCATAAAGAATGTACTAAATCGACCGTTATCGTGGCTGATAATATTGAAGCACTTGCAGAAATTGTGCGTAATAACTTTGATAATTGCGTTGAGTATACTGTCGACGGTGTGAGAATTATGGGAGAAATCAATCTTAACTCTCTGCTTGCCTGTGTTATTGACGGCGGAATTAAGATTTCGAGCGTAAATTGCAACGATATGAGCTTTGAAGATTATTATCTCTCTTTAATAGGAGGTGCAAGATAATGTCGGGTTTGTTAAAGGCAGATTTCAGGCGTGTCCTGAAGGATAAGCTCATTCTTATTATGTGTATAATTGCTGCCGCTTTCGCTGTAATTACTCCGCTTTTGTACGTAATGATTTTTGCTTTTTCCGGTGATACCATAGATGATTCGGACATGGCGATGGATATGCTCAACGGCTTGTTTTCGGCAAAAACACAGTTTTTTGCTTCATTCTCAATCGGCAATAATTTCGGGCTTGTTGCTCCGATTCTTCTTGCTATTGTGTTGTGCAAAGATTTTTCATACGGGACAATCCGTAATAAGATAATTTCCGGTAAAAGCCGCAGTTCAATATTTCTTTCTCTTTTTACTACTTGCTCAGCCGTTTACGTCGGTGTAATGTTCATTCACGCGTTTCTTACTCTCGGCGTAAGTCTTATATTTTTTGATTATCAGTCAACTGAATTTACTTTTGCTGATTTTCGTTATTTTGTTGTATCACTTGTGTTTGAGGTGCTCAACTTGCTTTTTGTGTCCGCGCTTCTTTCCTGGCTTTGTGCCAATATGAAAAACGCAGGTATTGCAATTGTTCTTTACGTTGCAGTTGCCTTAGGTCTTGTAATGGCTGGCAGCATTGTTCAGGTTGCATTGGGCGCGCTGACTGCAATGAACGCAAATGAAACTTTGATTTCTGTGCTTGAGTTTATCGATAAGATAAACATTGGTACAGCTTCGGCTTATATCGGCACAGGAAGTTCATATACGCCTGAAGATGTGATTTATCATACGGTTACTCCGATTATCGGAACAGCAGGTTTCTTAACGCTCGGACTTGTCAAGTTCAATAAACGAGATCTCAAATAATAAATTAAAACTCCCGATTATGCTTAACATAATCGGGAGTTTTTTGGTGCGGGTAACAGGGGTCGAACCTGCACGCTTGTGGGCACAAGATCCTAAATCTTGCGTGTCTGCCAATTCCACCATACCCGC
>JAZRRT010000170.1:0-15960 GCA_045650985.1 Acutalibacteraceae bacterium
CAAGGACGAGTTCAACGGCGGCCCGATTCTCTTCGGCTGCGGCTCCTGGCTCCTCTTCGATAAGTATCTCGACTTCCTTCCCGAAAAGAGCAACACTGCAAAATTCATCCGCGATTTCGAGATTCTTGAGCAGGAAGAAAAAGAAGAATTCAACGACGGCTGGAGAATTTTTGACCGTTTCTCCGACCTGCCCGTTGAGCAGTGGCCCAGAGACAACTCTCTTCGCCGCGCATTTGCAGAATTTGTTGAAGCAGGCGGCAAGACAGGCCACGGCTTCGGCGTAATCCTCTTTGATAAAGGTAAGATAATCAGATAACTATGAAGGTTTTAAGCCTGAAAACCGAAAACTACCGCAACCTCGCCGCCAAGGAGTATTTCCCGGGCGGCGGGGTCAACATAATTTGCGGTGAAAACGGACTGGGCAAAACAAACCTTATCGAAAGCATCTGGCTTTTCACGGGCTGCCGCAGTTTCCGCAGTATCCGTGACAAAGACGTTGTGCGCTTCGGTTGCGACGAAGCAAAACTGCGTATGGAGTTTTTTTCGGGCAGCCGCAACAAGGAAGCGGAAATTAAAATTGATGACACACGCCACATACTGCTAAACGGCGTTGCCCTTCCATCGGGCAGAAAAATGATGGGCGAATTTACAGCGGTTGTTTTTACTCCGCTTCACCTCGCAATTGTAAAAGAAGGGCCGGAAGAGCGCAGAAAATTTCTCGATATTGCTCTCAGCCAGCTAAAACCGAATTACGCAAAGACAATACTCGAATATAATAAAGCTCTTGCTCAGCGCAACGCAACCCTCCGCGCGGCAAGGGACAACCCCGCAATGTCAGCAATGCTCGATATATGGGACTTTGAGCTTGCAAAAAAAGGCGCGGTAATAATCGAAACCCGTATGAACTATCTTGAACAGATAAAGGATAAGGCCTGCGCCGCTTACGACGAAATTTCTTCCGGCAAGGAAAAGCTGGAACTTAAATATAAAGAATACGCCCGCGAAAAGGCAAACGGCAGAAAAGAGATTGCACAGAGCCTGCTCACCGCCCTGCAAGAAAAGCGCGAAAGCGACACGGACAGATGCATCACAAGCGTAGGTGCTCACCGAGAGGATTTTTCAATTGATCTTTCGGGCAAAAGCGCAAGGCTTTTCGGCTCACAGGGACAGCAACGCTCGGCGGCGCTCTCCTTAAAGCTTGCCGAAGCGGACATTATCACACAGGTTACGGGCGAAGAGCCCGTTGTGTTGCTTGACGACGTTTTCAGCGAGCTTGACCCGCAAAGGCAGAAATACGTTGTCAGCCATTTTAAAAACAGACAGGTTTTCATAACCTGCTGTGACGAAGAAAATATCAGCCGCATTGCAGACCTTGACGTTACGGTTGAGCGGCTTGAAGGTCAGGTGGAATAACTTATGTATGAAAATTGGGAACAGCTCAAAAAAGACTGTATGGGCTGTGATAAATGCGAACTTGCAAAAACGAGAACAAAGCTCGTTTTCGGCGTAGGTAACGAAAACGCAAGGGTGCTTTTCATCGGCGAAGGTCCCGGAGCGAATGAGGACCTTCAGGGTGAGCCCTTTGTAGGCAGAGGCGGTCAGCTTCTCGACAAATTCCTTGCCGCCGTCGACCTCGACAGAAAAAAGAACATCTATATTGCAAATATGGTCAAATGCCGTCCTCCGCAGAACCGTGACCCGTTGCCTGCCGAGCAGGATATGTGCATCGGTTGGCTCAGGGAGCAGACAAGATTGCTCAAGCCGAAAATCATCGTTTGCCTCGGCAGAATTTCGGCAACAAGACTTATCTCACCCGACTTCAAAGTCACAAAACAGCACGGCGAATTTTTTGAGAAAAACGGTACGCTTATGATGGGCACGTTCCACCCTGCGGCACTGCTGCGCAACCCTAATCAGAAGCCGCAGGCTCTCGAAGATTTCATCGCACTTCGAGAGAAAATTATGGAAGTCTGTCCCGAAACGTATCAGATGTAAAATGAATTGATTTATCAATTCAAATCATGTTGCACAGCAACAAATCATGGCGACAAGCCAAATCATGCGCAAGCAAATCATTAAAGGACGATTTAAATGAAAGATAACATTCTTGTTGCCCTGTCGAGAAAATTTGCAGTAGATATAATAAAGATATGCGAAAAGGTAAAAAATGAAAAGCATTGCTCTGTGCTTACAAATCAGTTGTTACGCTGCGGAACAAGTATCGGTGCAAATATTCATGAAGGCAATTACGCTTCAAGCCGTGCAGATTTTATCAACAAGTTTCAAATTGCTATGAAAGAGTGTTATGAAACTGAATACTGGTTGTGTATTTTCAAGGATTCCGAGTTGATTACCGAAAACGAATACACGATATTATTCAACAACTGCAGTAAAATCAGAAAATTACTGACAGCTTCAATTACAACAGCCAAAAGCAATGATTTGCCTACGGCATGATTTGTGAATTTTCATTCACATGATTTGCAAAGCTTTGCTTTGCACGATTTGAATTGATTTGAAATCAATTCATTGAACAAAGGTGATTTTACAATGTCAATTTTCACAGCATTAACTAATGTTTTTTCAGAACCGCTGCTCCGAACTCCGCTGATTGTCGGAATTCTTGTGTCGCTTTGCGCCGCCCTTCTCGGCTCGGTGCTTGTGCTCAAGCGTTTTTCGATGATCGGTGACGGATTGTCGCACGTCGGCTACGGTGCGCTGTGCGTTGCCGCGGCGGCAGGCGTTGCCCCGCTGAAAATTGCAATACCCGTGGTTATTGCGGCGGCGTTTTTTCTGCTTCGCATCAGCCGCAACAGCCGCATTAACGGCGACAGCGCAATCGCCCTCATTTCAAGCACGGCAATAGCAATCGGCGTGCTGACGGTGAAGCTGGCAGGCAACGTCAACATTGAAGTTGGCAACTATATGTTCGGCAGTATTGTTTCAATCGAGGATTCGGACGTTGTGCTGAGCATTGTGCTGAGCGCGGTTGTGATACTTTTGTATCTGCTGATGTATAACGGGATTTTCAGCGTAACGTTTGATGAAAGCTTTGCCAAGGCAACGGGCACAAAGGTATCTTTTTACAACACCGTTGTCGCAATCCTCACCGCAGTTACAATCGTTATCGGTATGCGGCTTATGGGTGCAATTCTCATTTCGTCGCTGCTTATTTTCCCTGCTCTTACCGCGATGAGATTTTTCCGCAGTTTCCGCGGCGTTGTTATCTGCTCCGCCGTTGTTTCGGCGCTGAGCTTTTTTATCGGCTTTGTCGGCGCGTTTCTTTTTGACACCCCGACGGGCGCAAGTGTAGTTGCGGTTAACGCAATCGTGTTTGTTATTTTCTGCATCGCAGGCAAAATAAAACAGAAGACTGCGAAAAAGCAATGCTGTTAAGCTCTCGACGATATACAACCCGAGAAGGGATTGAATAAACCACGCACTTTAAAACGCATTTTATTTAAGAAAGGAAAACCGATTATGAAAGTTTCCGAAATTATGAAAGCACTTGACGCCGATCTTATTTACGGAGAAGATTTTCTCGACAGAGACGTATTCTCCGCTTGCGGCAGTGATATGATGAGCGACGTACTCGCCTACGTCAAGGAGCAGGCTGTGCTTCTTACGGGTCTTGTCAACCCCCAGGTTGTCCGCACCGCCGAAATGATGGATATGAAATGCATAGTTTTTGTCAGAGGCAAAATGCCCGATGAGAGTATGATTGAGCTTGCCAAAGAAAAGGGCATTCCGCTGCTCAGGTCAAAACGCGAGATGTTTACCTCCTGCGGTATTCTTTACGAGCACGGACTCAGAGGAGGAGGGCACCCGTATCATGAATGAGATTTTCACACAACATTATGACGTAGACGGTTCCGACTTCACACGAGCAGGCGAAGCTTCAGGCAAAATCAAAAAAGCACTTAAAGATATCGGATTCTCACCCGAAGCAGTGCGCAAAACTGCAATTGCCGTTTACGAGGCTGAAATCAACCTTGTAATTCACGCAGGCGGCGGTGAAATTGACGTTGAAATTACACCCGAGTTTGTCCGCATCGTGCTGACAGACCACGGCCCCGGCATCGAAAACGTTGAGCTTGCGATGCAGGAGGGTTATTCAACCGCGCCCGACCGCATCCGTGCGCTCGGCTTCGGCGCAGGTATGGGTCTGCCCAACATCAAAAAATATACAGACGAAATGGATATTCAGACAAAGCTCGGCGAAGGCACCGTTATGACTCTGAAAATCTACGCATAACCTTATACCACTACCACCATCACATCAAGGAGGCAGAATATGGCTGATTTCTTTCACTCCGTCAGACTTGACCGAGATAAGTGCCGCGGCTGTACCAACTGCATCAAGCGTTGCCCTACGGGCGCAATCCGTGTGCGCGGCGGTAAAGCACATATAATCAAAGAGCGCTGTATCGACTGCGGCGAATGTATCAACGTTTGTCCGCACCACGCAAAATATGCCGAGCACGAACCGCTTGAAACAATACATAACTTCAAATATAAAATTGCTCTGCCCGCCCCTGCCCTTTACGGCCAGTTCAACAACCTCGATAACGTTGACTATGTGCTGACCGCTCTCAAAAAGCTCGGCTTCGACGATGTTTTTGAGGTTTCAAAGGGAGCGGAGCTTGTAAGCGACGCAACAAGAAAAATGTTTGAGCAGGGTCAGATTAAAACCCCTGCTATCTCATCCGCCTGCCCCGCAATAGTCAGGCTCATCCGCGTCAACTTCCCCAACCTTATCGACCACGTTGTGCCGCTCAACTCCCCTATGGAGATTGCCGCCAAGCTGGCAAGAGAAAAAGCCGCAGAGGAAACGGGGCTTGAGGATAAGGACATCGGCGTTTTCTTCATTACGCCGTGCCCCGCGAAGATGACCGCAATCAAATCACCGGTATGCCTTGACGGCTCGCAGATAAACGGCGCATTTGCAATCAAGGAGATTTATCCGCCGCTTCTCTCGCACATGAATCACCTTGAAGAGATTGACGTAATGCAGGATTCAGGCGTTATAGGCGTAAGTTGGGCAAGCAGCGGCGGCGAAGCAAGCGCGCTCCTGCGCGACAACTGCCTTGCGGCTGACGGAATTGAAAACGTTATAAAAATTCTGAACGAAATTGAAGACGAAAAACTTGAAAATATCGACTTTATTGAGCTTAACGCCTGTACGGGCGGCTGCGTAGGCGGCTCGCTTACCTACGAAAACCCGTACGTTGCAAAGGCAAGAATGAAACGTTTGCGCAAGTATCTTCCCGTGTCCTGCTCACGTCTTGAAACTTCGGACGTGCCCGACGAAATGTACTGGACAAAGGAGCTTGTTGCAACCGACGTTATGAAGCTTGCCGACAGCGTGCCCGAAGCTATGAGGAAGATGGCAGAAAAGCAGGCAATTCTCAAACGTCTGCCCGGTCTCGACTGCGGCACCTGCGGCGCACCCTCGTGCGTTGCGCTCGCGGATGATATTGTGCGCGGCTTTGCCTCCGAAACCGACTGTGTTTTCAGGCTTCGTGACAAACTCAGCGGTTCTGAGCTTGAGTTTATACCTGCACCGTACAGATCAGAAGAAAACAACTGAACCGGAAGGAGAAACAAAAATGACAGTTCAGAATCTTATAGACGATTTTTCGCTTGAAGTGCTTTGCGGAGGCGATAATGCCGCACAAAAGCAGGTCACGGGCGGCTACTGCGGCGACCTTCTCAGCTGGGTAATGTCGAAGGCACGCGAAGGCGATTGCTGGCTTACGGTTATGGGCAACGTAAACTCAATAGGCGTTGCCGTTATGACGGACGTTGCCTGCATACTGCTGACGGAAAACGCCGCTTTTGACGATGATGCCAAGCTCCGCGCAGACCAGAACGGAGTAATTGTGCTCCGCAGCAGCGAAAACGCATTTAACCTTGCAGCAAAGATAGTTGAAAAATTATGAGTCTTTTTTACGATTTTCACATTCACTCCTGCCTTTCGCCCTGCGCTGAGGAGGATATGACACCGTATAACCTTGTTAACCTCTCTGCGCTGATGGGAATGGAAGCCATTGCACTGACCGACCACAACTCGTGCCGAAATTGCGGCGCAGCAATGAGAGCAGGCGAAGCGGCAGGAATTACGGTTATACCCGGTATGGAGCTTTGCACAAACGAAGAGGTGCACGTAGTGTGCCTTTTCGAAGAGCTGAAAGCGGCGGAAGAGTTTTCCGACTATGTGCTGAGCACAATGCCGCCCATCAGAAACCGACCGGAAATTTTCGGCACACAGCTTATTATGGACGAAACCGACAAGGTGCTTGGCAGTCAGGAGCTTTTGCTGACCGCGGCAAGCGGAATTTCAATCAGCAACGTTGAAAAGCTGGTTGACGGATACGGCGGCGTGTGTTACCCCGCCCACATAGACCGCTCATCTTACAGCGTTATTTCAAACCTCGGCACGATAACAGAAGAAATGGACTTTGAAATTGCGGAGGTTTCGCCCGCGGGTGATATTGATGCACTTATCTCAAAACACCCGATACTCGCAAAAATGAAAATACTCACGTCGTCAGATGCACACAGGCTTGAATCTCTGCCACCCGCTGAGCTTAGCCTGCACACAGACAACAACATAAAAAGCATTATTCACCACCTCAGAAACAGATAAGGAAAGGAAGGACGGGAGAAAATGAAAAAGTTTATTGCAATTATTCTTGTTTTTGTGCTGATTTTCTGCTTTGCCGCCTGTTCTAAAAAAGGGCAAAAGTATGAACCGCCGCAGATGACGGAAATAGTAACCTTCAAAGACGGCTCAACAGTCATATACGAAATCGTAACGGAAGAAAACGGTGAGGTTGCAACCGACGAAGAGGGCGAAACGAAATACACGCCCTACATTCCGCCTGTAACCGATGATGACGGCTACCTTGTAACGGATGCGCAGGGCGGCACAATCCCCAACAACCCGACAACGGCTTCACCCACGCAGAGCGACGTTAACATCGACACCGACGCAGGCGAGCTTGACGAAACGGAAAAAAGCAACGCAACAACAAACAAAAACGACAGCACAACCAACAAAGCAGAAAGCACAACCAAAAAGAATGAAACCACAACCAAAAAGCCCTCTGCATCAAACCCCAACACCGCAGACAAGCCGCAGACAACCGAGCCTGTAACCGAAGCGCTTGACGGCACAATCTCACAGGCAAAGGCACAGAAGCTTGTCGGCATAATGGAAGGCATCGAAAACCCGTTTGACGAGGCGCTTTCCGATGCGGATTTCTATGCGGCGGAGGAATCTCTTGACCCCTACATCACAAACGTCAGCAATGCTGTTGCACAGATTAAAGCAGATAAAGCTCTTTACGAATTTGTCGGCAACGAGCCGCTCATTCTCTGGGAAAGCTATATGGCTGAAACCAAGGTCAACTATCAGAAATTTATGACGATGGTTGAGCACGAGGAGGGCAAGACGGAGAAGAATCCGCTTTACTACCAGGCTTACACCGATTTCCAGAATTCCTACATCGAAGCTCTTGAAATCTACTACTACATCCTCTTAGCCGCACAGGAAAAAGCATAAAAAACAAAGCAACTGACTTCGCTTTTCGGGCGGAGTCAGTTTTTATTTATCACGAACAAAAAATCCTCCCGTGGCATTTAACTTTGCCGCAGGAGGATTTCGTTTTTTGTTTTACGCATCAAGCTCTGCTATGTACGGCAGGTTGCGATAATACTCGCCGCAATCAAGACCGTAGCCGATTACAAAAAGGTCTTCTATCACAAAAAGTGACATATCCGCTTCAAAATCAACGAGGCGTCTCGACGGCTTGTCCAGAAGGGTGACAACCCTGAGCGAAAGCGGGTTGCGCGCCTTGAGCAGACTGACAACGTCTTTGAGCGTTCTGCCCGTATCAATAATATCTTCAACAATAATAACGTGATAACCGCTTATATCCTGATCAAGGTCCATCGTGATGTTGACAATTCCGCTTGAATCGGTGCCCTTGTAGTAACTTTTTGCACACATAAATGCAATTTCGCAAGGCACGGTAATCTCACGGCACAGGTCTGCCATAAACACAAACGCACCGTTGAGAATGCTGACAAGAAGAATCGGCTCGCCGTTGTAGGATTCGCTTATTTTTCTGCCTGCCTCTTTGGTTGCGGCCTCAATTTCCTCTCGGGTGAACAGCACACGTTTTATATTGCGGTTAAATTCTTCAACAGATTTTATTTTATCCATAAAGCGATACCCCACCAAAAACATTTTACTTTATTATATAGTCACAAAGCCGTGTAGTCAATAAGCTTGGTGTAAAAACCGCCCCGTCACTTACCTGTAACCTGAAAATTTGACGGCACAGCAGATATAATGTATAATATATAGAAATATTGCTTTCATCGGGGGTAACAGCGGATGAAACATTTGGAAATTTTTGAACAAACATATAAAAAGCCTGCCGAGTTTACTGCGTTCACGCCGTACAGGGTTTGTCCCGTCGGCGCGCACAGCGACCATCAGCTCGGTCTCGTTACGGGCTTTGCTATAAATTACGGCATCAACATTGCTTTTGGCCCGAAAGAAAACGGTGTTATCGAAATTCAATCACTGCAATTTGAAAAAAGAGCACAGTGGCACGTTGCCGCAACGCCCGAAACACCGCAGAACGATTGGGCAGACCACCTCAGAGGCGCAACCATTGCGCTGAGCAAACGCTATCCCCTTCGCAGAGGTCTTTGTGCCGTAATCAACGGTATGCTCCCCATCGGCGGACTTTCATCCTCCGCCGCAGTTATCATTACGTTTTTATCCGCGCTGTGCACAATCAACGGAATAACTCTGTCCGAACCTGAGCTGATTGAAATATCACAGGAGGCGGAAAACAACTACGTCGGAATTTCCTGCGGCAAGCTCGACCAATCCTGCGAAATTTACTGTAAAAAAGATCATTTACTTTTTATGGATACACTCACTGACAGTTATGAGCTTATCCCCCGCAACCCCGATATGAAGCCGTTCCGAATCGCAATTTTCTTCAGCGGAATTGAGCGTACGCTTGTCGGCTCCGCATTCAACACGCGCGTTGACGAATGTAAAAGTGCGGCTTACGCGCTCAAAACCTTTGCCGGTATGAATTACGGCAACTTTGAAGAAACGTATCTGCGCGACGTATCTTACGACGTATATCTTGCCCACAGGGACAAGCTGCCCGAAAACTGGCGCAAGCGCGCCGAGCACTGGTACACCGAAAACGAAAGAGTGCGCAAGGCGGTTGAGGCTTGGCGCAACGGCGATATTGAAGAATTCGGCAGGCTCTCGTTTGAAAGCGGAAAATCTTCAATCTGCAACTGGGAAACAGGCTCGGACGAGCTGAAAACACTCTACGAAATTATGGTGCGCACCCCCGGCATATACGGCGGCAGATTTTCAGGCGCAGGCTTCAAAGGCTGCTGTATGGCGCTTATCGACCCCGAGTTTGAAGAATCGATTGCCAAAACCGTAACCGAGGAATATCTGAAGATTTTTCCGCAGATGGAAGGCAAATTCTCCGTACATTTCTGCCTTACAGAAAACGGAGCAAGCATTGAAAACAACGAAAAACTTTGATTTTACCGAGACAGAAGGAATAATATGTTATCTGCAAACATCAGCCTCAACGGCAAAACCGTGCTCGTTACGGGTGCGGCAGGTTTCATCGGCTCTAACCTTGTTACCGAGCTGTTGAGCACGGTTGACGGCATCACGGTTGTCGGCATAGACAATATGAACGACTACTATGACGTATCAATAAAAGAATACAGGCTGAAGCTTATAGAAAACCTTGCCGCCGAAAAAACGGACAGCAAATGGATTTTTATAAAGGGCAACATTGCGGACAGGACGCTGATTGATTCCTGCTTCGGCGAGTACGGATTCGACGTTGTTGTAAACCTTGCCGCTCAGGCAGGCGTGCGCTACTCAATCACAAACCCCGACGTTTATATCGAAAGCAACATCATCGGCTTTTACAATATCCTCGAGGCTTGCCGCAACCATCCCGTAAAGCACCTCGTATACGCAAGCTCTTCAAGCGTATACGGCTCAAACAAAAAAATTCCGTACAGCACGGATGACAAGGTTGACAGCCCCGTCAGCCTCTACGCTGCAACGAAAAAAAGCAACGAGCTTATGGCTCACTCCTACTCAAAGCTCTACAATATTCCGTCAACGGGGCTTCGCTTCTTTACGGTTTACGGCCCCGCGGGCAGACCCGATATGGCATACTTCGGCTTTACCGATAAACTGCGCAAAGGCGAAACAATCAGCATTTTCAACTTCGGCAACTGCGAGCGCGATTTCACCTACGTTGACGATATTGTTGAAGGCGTAAAACGAGTTATGACCTGCGCACCCGAAAAAGAAAACGGCGAGGACGGTCTGCCGATTCCGCCTTACAGAGTTTATAATATCGGCAACAACAGCCCCGAAAACCTGCTCGGCTTTGTAGACATTCTTCAGCAGGAATTGATTCGTGCAGGTGTGCTGCCCGAGGATTACGATTTTGAAGCGCACAAACAGCTTGTGCCGATGCAGCCGGGCGACGTGCCCGTAACCTATGCGGACACAACCGCACTTGAGCGTGATTTCGGCTTCAAGCCCTCAACCCCTCTGCGCGAAGGTCTGCGCAGGTTTGCCGAATGGTATAAAAACTTCTATATGTAAAAAAACACAGGAAGAAAAAATTCTTCCTGTGTTTTTTATTTTATGAGCTAAACCGTAAATCAGAAAATTCTGAACGTTTTGACCTCGAAGGGACGGTAAGTAAACTCAAAGCTCTCGCCGTCAAACTCAACGGGTGTTTCGTCCTGCTCAATCATATTACACTCGACAACCTGCTTGCCGCCAAGCTTCCATGTGAGCTTTGCCTTGCCTCTGCGGCGCTCCTCTTCAGCGATACGGACGATAACGCCTCTGCCGTCCTGAGCAGCCTTGATACAGTCAACTGCAAAGTTGTCGCTGCTGAGTGAAAGGAAGCTTGTGCCGCTTTCGATTATGCCGTCCTGCTTTGAAGCAACGGCGCTGAGCACGGGCACGTTAAGGCAAAGACCATTTTTGACGGTTTCTGCATCCTGCCAGCCGTTCTTATGCGGATAGTAGGCATAGATAAACGTGCTGATGCCGTGGTCACCTGTTCTGTCGGGGCAGGTCGGTGCACGCATAAGTGTTATTCTCAGGCGGGAATTGTGAATATCGTAGCCGTACTTGCAATCGTTAAGCACGCTGACGCCGTAGCCGCCTTCGGAAAGGTCAGCCCACTTGTGCGCAGCAACCTCGAAACGTGTATAGTCGAAGCTTGTGTTCCAGTGTGTCGGGCGTTTGATTGCACCGTGTGCAATGTTGTATGTAGCATCGGTGTCGATAACGGCAACGTTGAACTCTGCCTTGAGCACCTTGTCACTCTCGTGCCAATCAACCTCGGTATCGAAAAGAACGATGTCGCTGTCACGGTTGAGAATAACCTTCTGTGTGATAACGGATTTGTGGAACTTGCGTACAATTTCAATAACGCCGCGCTGCTCGTTTGCTTCAAGCACACGGATGCTTTCTGCATCACGAAGCTCCCATACCTTCTTCTTATAGTTGATTTCAAGGTTCCAAGCTGTTTCGTGGATACACTTGTCGAGTGCGACTGTGAGCAGGTTGCCCTCACCCTCAAGTGACTCACGCTCGTTAACCTTATCGTAAACGCTTGTAATAATTCCGTTTTCATCAAACTCAACGCGAAGCTTTGCGTTTTCGAGCAGAGCTGTTGTTGCAGTAACCGCGTCGTACTGTGCATCCTTCTTACCAAGTGCAAATACCTTGCAGCCGAATGCGGGCAGAGCCTCATCGGGTGTGAAGGTGATATAAATTTCACCGTCAACCGTTTCAAACGTGCAGGGAAGAGCCTTGCCGTCTGCGCCGAGAGGAACAAGCTCGTCGGAAGCTAACTTTGCGGTGATGGGCTGTGCATTCTCACAGCTGAGAAGGTTCCAGCAGATAAGGCTGTCGCCCTGAGTTTTTACGTTTGCGTTAAGAGCTGAAAGAAGCTCATCCTTAAGCTCGCCGTTCATCTGACGAAGCTGAGCATATTCCTTCTTGCAATCCTCAAATACTTCGTGGATTGATGTGCCGGGAAGAATATCGTGGAACTGATTTGTGAGAAGCATTCTCCAAGCCTTCTCAATCTGCTCCTTCGGATAGTCAGATCCGAGAAGCTTGCCTGCAATAACGCTGAGCATCTCGTTACGCTCAATTGCATATTCGCCCTTACGGTTATTCTTTTTAACAAATGCCTGGCTTGTGAAAGTACCTCTGTGGTTTTCGTAGTACATTTCGCCGTTCCATACGGGAAGCTCATCCTTCTTTTCTGCCGTAACAGCAAAGAAATCGTCAACGTGGCCGATTTCTGCCTTGGGAAGTCCGGGGAAATTCTGAAGGCGTCTGCCGCGCTCAAGCATCCAGTTTGTGGGGCCGCCGCCGCCGTCACCGTAGCCGTACATCTGCATAGCGGTGTCAAGCTGCTCCTTGTTGTTACACTCACGGTCTGAGGTCATAAGCTCGCTTACGCTGAACACGCCGTTGTAGCCGGGGTGCATCATATGAGCCATAACCTGTGTGCCGTCGTTACCCTGCCAACGGAACATATTGAACGGGAACTTGTTTGTATCGTTATAAGAAAGCTTGGAAGTGATAAAGTTTGTCATACCGCAACGGTTGATAATCTGGGGAAGTGCCCACGTAAAACCGAAACAGTCGGGAAGCCAGTAGGTCTTGGAAACCTTGCCGAATTCCTTCTCAAAAAATTCTGTGCCGTAAAGCACCTGACGGATAAGCGCCTCACCTGAAGCTACGTTTGTATCAGCTTCAACCCATACGTTACCGCAGATATCCCACTGACCGTTTGCAACCTTCTCCTTGATTCTCTCATAAAGCTCGGGGTAGTGGTCCTTTGTCATCTGATAAAGCACAGCCTGACTCTGACCGAAGGTCATCTCGGGGTACTTATCCATAAGCGTTACAACGTTTGAGAAGGTACGGGCACTCTTGCGGATACTCTCCTGCACTCTCCACAGCCAGGCAACGTCGATATGGCTGTGACCCGTGAAGATAACTCTTGAAGTTGCTGACCACGGAATTTTTGCAAGCTGCTCGCCGTAAACCTTGCGAGCCTCGGCGATTGAAGCGCGCACTGCCGCCTCATCAAAATCATAATCCACAACGTGAAGGCTGTCATCAATCGCTTTGTAAACAAGTGACTTGATATGCTCATCCTTAATAAACTCAAGAGCCTGGAAAGCAACCTCAAGGTCATACCAGTAGCCCTCGCAAGCCTCATCTGCAACCCAGACGTAAGCGGTGCGGAAGGTATATTCGGTATCCTTCGCGCCATCCATACCCTCATCGCAGAATTCCATTGAGTTGACCGTTGCTTCAAGCTCAATGTTGAGCACGTCACCCTCGTTATATGTACCACCGAGCACAATTGTGCCACGCTCGGGAGCATACTTTGAGCAGGAAACGGAGCCGCAGAAAGCGCCGTTTACCTTTACAAGTGCTTCGCCGCCGATGAAAAATTCAATGCGAAGCTCTTTGCCTGCCATCTCTGCGGGTACAGTGAAAGCGGTGCGGAAAAAGTGAGCCTCGTCATAGCCTGATTTCCAATGGTCGCCAAGGCAGATTTTGCTCTTGCCGGGCTGCATTGTGTACTCGCCGGCTTCAAACATACCCTGCTCGTGTGACCACTCGGCAAGGTCCGCTCTGTAAAGAGCACAATATTTGCGAAGCTGGTTATACATATCCTTAAGAACGCCTATTTTGGGTGTTAACATAAGTTTTCGCTCCTTTTATTTTAATTAAAATTATCTCCGAATACAGTCAGGGATAATTTGATTTACCTGTGCATATCGCGGTAGTTGAATACCTTGATTCTCTTGCGCTTTTTATTGCCGTTGATAAAGATGTTTACGATGACGAAGAAGATAACTGCAACAAGCACGATTCCCGCAACAACCCAGAAAATCGGGCTTTTCATAAGCTGTCCGATTTTGCCGACAATAAGGGCGGGCAAAAAGCTTTTGACGTCATCTGCGGCAACCAGCTTGATTCGCGCAATTTCTTCATTTGCATATTTCACAACAGCCTCGCCGATTACGTCGCCTTTTTTGACGGGGGCTTCGATATATTCGGGCATGGTTTCCTTAATCGGCTCAATCGATACGCTTGCAGAATCAATATTGTTGGGCACAAGCGCCTCACATTTTTCTGAAGGCACAAGCCTTATATGGTCAACCTTCCACGCATATTTTACTTCAATGCTGGTGATTATTTTTGATTCTTCTGCAACAACCTTGAGTCTGATATTGTCAAACAGCCAGTTGATAATTGCCTTGGCATCCATAAATGCGAAGTTTTCATCAACGCCGTCGTTGTCGTAATCATAAAACGGAGCCTTCATCATAACTATAATATAGTTATAGCCGTTTTTGGTTGCGGTTGTAACAACGCATCTGCCTGCGTTTGTCGTAGAGCCTGTTTTGACACCCTTTATCTCGGGCACGTAATATTCTTTGATGTTGCTCAGCTTCATCTTATTCGTTGAGGTAAAGACGCGCTCATCCGAAAGGTTTGTTGCGGGAAGCGTGTAAGATGAAACGTCTGTAATCTGATTGAATACGGGGAAGTTATCTATCGCATATTTAGTGAAGGTTGCAACGTCACGGGCGCAGGAGTAATGCCCCTCTTCATCAAGACCGTGAGGATTTTTAAACTGCGTATTTGTGCAGCCGATGCGCTTGACGGTGTCATTCATCATCTGAACAAAGGTTTCAACCGAGCCGCCGCCGATATAGTCTGCAATTATTGTTGCCGCCTCGTTGGCGCTTGTTACAAGCAGGCAGTAAAGCAGGTTTTCCATCGTCAGCATCTCGCCCGGCTTAAGACC
Organism: Acutalibacteraceae bacterium; assembly: GCA_045650985.1. Classification (GTDB taxonomy): domain Bacteria; phylum Bacillota; class Clostridia; order Oscillospirales; family Acutalibacteraceae; genus UBA8612. Next base: position 14,952 of record JAZRRT010000170.1, read on the forward strand.
TGCCATTGAGCTGCCCGTGCCGTCGAGCATACGGATGCTTGACTCCTTAACGGTTATAACAGTTTCGAGGTTTTTGCAGTTTTCAAGTGCAACTATTGCCGTGACAATCTTTGTAAGTGATGCGGGAGCCGTCTGCTTGAGAGAATCCTTATCAAACATTACCGTGCCCGTATCCAGATTTTCAACGTAATAAATTTCGGTTTCTGTTTCAACCTGTGAGTTATAGACGGCACTTGCACCAAGCGGCGCATATATTCCCAAAATAAGGAAAGCGCAAGTCAGAAAAATTATCGCTTTTTTCATAGACAAAACCTCACTGAATGTAGTATATTATATAAAGCATCGGTTTTCCGTTGCGGATTTACAAATTAAATTCATAAAGGTGAAGATATGATTTACATAACGGGTGACACACACGGTGATCTTGAAAGACTTGACTCAATCAAGTTAAAAAAAGATGACACGCTTATAATCTGCGGTGATTTCGGATTTATATGGGACGGAAGCATCAAAGAAGAAAAAATTCTGCGCCAACTCGGCAAGAAAAAATTCAACATCTGCTTCATTGACGGAACGCACGAAAACTTTGAACTGCTTGACGAATATGAACAGACGGTTTTCTGCGGCGGCAAGGCACGCAACATCTCGGGCAATCTCTACCACCTGATGCGCGGCCAGGTATACTGCATTGAGGGCAGAACGTTTTTTGTAATGGGCGGCGGCGAAAGCCCCGACATTGATATGCTTTTTGACAACGGTGCATGGTCACGCCGCGAATTTCCCAACACGCAGGAGCTGACGGAGGGCGCAGACAACCTCGAAAAGCTGAACTGTAAGGTTGACTACATCATAACTCACGAGCCGCCTGCAAAAATCAAGAGCTTTATGAAACTCAAAACAGAAATGCCTGCAAGAATTACAGGTCTTAACGCTTACTTTGATGAGATGAGCAAAATCTGTGAATACAAGCGCTGGTATTTCGGCAGTCTTCACGTGGACAAGCATATTT
>JAZRRT010000171.1:0-4609 GCA_045650985.1 Acutalibacteraceae bacterium
CCTGTCCAAAAACGGAATTGAAAGCACTGCGCTTCGGCACAGCTCAGCCGACGTGCTGCACATTTCGCCTTACAGAAGTTATCCCAGCGGCGTAACCGCATCGGCCTCCAAAAGGCACGAATATCTTAAATGGGCAGGAAAGGGAGAGAGATACATAATCGAAGATGATTTTGAATCAGAGTTTTCGGTTTCAAAAAAGCCTGAAGAAACACTTTTTTGCCATTCGTCAAAGGACAACGTTATATATATGAACACATTTTCAAAAACGGTTTCGTCATCCCTGCGTGTCGGCTATATGGTGCTGCCTAAAAAGCTTGCAAAAGAATTTGAAGAACGGCTCGGATTTTATTCGTGCACCGTCCCTACATACATACAGATTGTTCTTGCGGAACTTATCGCAAACGGTGATTTTGAAAGACACATTAACCGAGTACGCCGAAAAAAAAGGAAACAGCTTACACAAAACAAAACCATATAATAACAAAAAACAGTTGCAACGCGTTGAATTTACGTTGCAACTGTTTTGTTTTTTGCGAAAAACTACGAAAAACCTTACTGATTATTTCGTTGGGTCAAAAGAACTACCGTCTCTATGTGATGGGTAAAAGGGAACATATCAACAGGGCGCATCTTTTTCACCTCATAGCCGTGAGCAACGAGGTAACGAAGGTCACGCTCAAGCGTTTCGGGATTGCAGGAAATATACACAACCCTTTCAGGGCTGAGCGTTACGACACTTGAAAGAAATCGCTTATCACTGCCCGCCCTCGGAGGATCCATAAAAACAACGTCTGCTTTCTCCCCTGCCTGAGCCATATCGCGCATAAACTCACCTGCATCTGCGCAGATGAAGCGAATATTTTCGGCAGCGTTGCGTGCGGCATTTGATTTTGCATCACGCACCGCCGAGGCATTCAGCTCTGCACCGATAACCTCACCTGCCTGCTTTGACGCGATTATGCCGATTGTGCCCGTACCGCAGTAAGCATCAATTACCCTTTCTTTGCCCGTAAGCTGAGCGTATTCGACAGCAAGGGAATAAAGCCGCTCTGTCTGCGCAGGATTAATCTGATAAAACGACTGCGGCGAAATTCGGAAAGTGCAGCCGCAAAGGCTGTCCTCGATATATCCGTTGCCGAAAATGGTTTTATTTATATCGCCGAGCACAAGGTTTGTGCGCTTGGAATTTATATTCTGCACAACCGTTGTGATTTCGGGATGCGCCTTGAGCAACGCACCGACAAAGTTGTTTTTAGACGGAAAAACAGAGCTCGCCGTGACGAGCACAACGAGAATCTGACCGCTGTTATAACCCTTTCTTATCAGCACGTGGCGCAGGAAACCGACACCCGTATCTTCATTGTAAGGACGCAATTTGAACTTCGGAAGAAGCGAGCGGATTGTAACGATAATTTCATCCGCGTTTTCGTCTTCAATCATGCAGCTGTCGACGTTTACGATACGGTGGCTGCTGCTCTGATACACGCCCGAAATTATCTTGCCGCCCTTTGTAGTGCCGAAAGCCGCCTGAACCTTACAGCGATAATGGTAAGGGTTTTCCATGCCGACAATTTTTCCGACTTTGCCGAATTTGCCGAGCAGCTTTTCAACGCTTGCCTGCTTGAATCTGAGCTGACGCGGGTAATCCATATTCTGAAGCTGACATCCGCCGCATTTTTTGGCAAGCGGACAGCTTTTTGCCTGTGTCAGGATAATCACCTCTGTTAATTGGCTTTTCTTATAAGAACTGCCGTAGCTGTTGCCTTGGACTTCTCGCCAAGGTAATGTGAAACAAAACTTGTTTCGGTGTAGCGCTTTATATTTGCAGCAATCTTCTTGCGTTACCGCTGAGAATCATCTGCTTTTCATCATCTGAAAGCGCAAGTGAACGCAAAACGGCAAGCTCCCTTGAAGCATTACTCCACGGAGAATCCGTTGCAAAGAGGATTTTGTCGGCACCGTGATTTTTCACGATGCGAAGAAACTGCTCGGATTCAAAACACTCAAAACCCATTGCGGTATCAAAGCAGACATCCCTGCCGACAAGGTAACGCTCAACGTCATCCCACATTGCGTGACCGCCGAGGTGAGCAAGCACAAACGTGCCGCCGCTTACCTCATCGAGCATTCTTGCAAAACGCTCGGGTGTTGAATTGAACGGTGCCGGTTTGCCCGGATCAAAACCTGCATGATGCAGGATTATGAGACCTTTTGAAAAAGCGTAATCGTAAATTCTGAGCATACGCGGCTCATCGGGACGGAAAGTCTGATATTCCGCGTGAAGTTTAATACCCTTCAGACCGAGCGAAGCAACAAGGTCGATATCTCGCTTATAATCGTCCGTATCGGGATGAATGCCGCCGAATGCAACTATTCTGTCTCCTGCCGCCTGCGCTGCCCACGTGTTTGACGTGACGGTCTGAGAAGGTTTTGTGACAACAGGCTGAATAACGCTGACGTCAACGCCCCACTCATCCATATGCTCAATCAGGCTCTCACGCGTCATTGCCGTCAATGCCTCGTAAAAATTGCCGAAATGCGCAGTATTATCCATTAAAGTCTGACGCGCTCTCGGAGCGAGCGCGTCAGGGAAAATATGAGTATGGAAATCTATTACCATTCAGAGTAACCTTCTTATTTGACTGCTGTGATTCTGAAGCCGAAGCTGTAAGTTTTGCCTGCGTGGAGAATATACGGCTCACGAAGGCAGGCGTAACCCGGCATATCGCCGCCTACACCGCACGAGCAGGCATCAATGCCGACAGAAATATAATCATCATTCTCGAGCTCGTAGAGGTGCTTTGCTTTTTCAAGCTTTTCCTGACTGTAATTGCGTACGTTAAATTCAAAACTGCCGCCGTCAAGCGCCTCATAGCAAAAACCTTTTCCCTCTGCATCAGTGAGCTTAAGACTGCGCACATCAACACGCGTACCGTTTTCCTGCGGACGCATATAGCGATGCTCAAGTCCCTCAATATCAGCGAAATGCTTGTCTATGCGGGCGCCAGTCTTACGGTCGCAATAACATTCGTGCGGACCTCTGCCGTACCACTCCGCATTGCGCATATCGTTGGAAGTGCCAAAACGAAGACCCGTCTTGAGCATTGACATAAACAGGCCCTTAGCCTGATGTCTGACCTCAATACTGCCGTTTGAGTTAATTTTATATTCCGTTTTTATGTTGTCGGCAAGAAGTGCACGCCATTTGACAGAAACAATACATTCTGTTTCGCTGACACTTCTGACCTTAACCTTCTTTACACGGCAACCGTTTGTAGTGATTCTCCAAAGATATTTGGGATGGATGAACTTAATTTGCGGCACAAAGTTAAGATAAGCCGCATCATTATCCGTCAGCGCGCGGAAGAAATTGGGACGCACACCATGTTCAGGCTCAAGCATCTCCTTGCCGCCGATTACAAGCGAAGTGAGAACACCTCTTGTGAAATCCGCATTGATAAGCGGTGATTTGACTGTAACGCTCTTACCGCTGCGGATAATATCGAGCGCATGATCACCGTCGGGAAGCGCAGGAAGCGATGCCTCCTTGAGCACAAACTGCTCAAAAGTCATCTCAAAGCCTCTGCCGCCCCACGAATATTCATCATTGAGCTTCCATGAGAAAGTGAGTATGCACTCACCGTCGGGCATATCGTTGAAGTCGTAGGGTACGGTTACCTCAAGAGAGCTCTGCGGCTCAATCATAACAGTGCCGAACGTGCCTTCGTGGAAGATTTCACCGTTGCAGGTAACCTGCCAATCGAGCATATATCTGCTGTGGTTAACAAAGCAATGCTCATTGACAATTTCATATCTGCCAGTTGTTTTGTCAATTTCTCTTGCCGTTACGTCGGCATAGCATTTCTTAACCTCGTAGTAAGACGGATGCGGTATTCTGTCCGCGCCGATAATACCGTTTGCGCAGAAATAATAGCTGCTTGCGCCCTCGCGGAAATCGCCGCCGTAAAGCCATTTATCAACACCATCTTCGTTAACGTGTATAGACTGATCAACGTAGTCCCAAATAAAGCCGCCGCAAAGGTGGTCATACTGCTTGAACGCGTCGATATATTCCTTGAAGTTACCCAGGCTGTTTTCCATTGCGTGAGCATACTCACAGAAAATAACGGGTCTGTCTTCATAGAATTTCGGGTCGATAGGCTTACTGTCCGCAGCAAGCATATTAAGAACGTTTTCAATAACGTTGACTTTGATTTCTTTTTTCTCCGCGAGCTTCTTAACATAGCTCTCAACGGGGTACATACGGCTGATAAAATCGGATTTATCAAAGTTAAATTCACCCTCATAGTGAATAAGCCTTGTATCGTCAAGAGCGAGAATTGCCTTGCGCATATAGGCAAAGTTTTCGCCGTCACCCGCCTCGTTACCAAGCGACCAGAAACAGATGCAGGCATGGTTACGGTCACGCAGAACCATACGCTGAGCACGGTCAATGCATGTGCCTGTCCATCTCGGGTCATCACCCGGACAATTCTTGCGGCGCACACCGTGGCTCTCAAGATCAGCCTCATCCATTACGTAGAATCCCATCTCATCACAAAGATCATAAAGGAAGGGATCATTAGGATAGTGGCTTGTACGGATTGAG
>JAZRRT010000172.1:0-6625 GCA_045650985.1 Acutalibacteraceae bacterium
GCACTGATCCATAACATCGTGGCAATCAGCACACACGACGGCAACGTTTATCCCCTCTTCGGCCTTGCCGCCGTATTCCTGATGTGTTGCTGTTCAATCGGCAACCTGCTTATCTACGCACGCACAAAATCAAACTTCGCCTTCCTTTTCAGACAAGGTAAAGAGGGGCTTTACAGTGTAAGGGCAATCGACAATGCAATTGACGCAAACCGAGTTAGCCAGAACGTCGTCATAGGCGATGCGGACATCCGTTATTCGGGCAAGCTAAGATTCGCCACAAGATTTATGGCTTACTCGCTTTCAAGCAACTCTACCGATGACCTTTGTGCAAAGCTTGTGCCGATTTCGCTCGCTGTCAGCATCGTCATCGGCATAATCACGGGAATTGTGACAAAGAGCTTTATGAGCGGTATGACCGTGTTCTGCGGTGCACTGTGTATGGGTTCCCCCGTTTGTGCACTGATTGCGGCAAATCTGCCCCTGCTAATAGAAAACAAGCGTTTGAACGCTGACGGTGCAATGATAACCAGCTACGCCGCCGCATACGAATACGAACCTACAAATGCAATTGCGCTTGACGCTTCGGACCTTTTCCCCGGTGAAAACTGTAACATACACGGTATGAAAACCTTCAACGGTGTGCGTATGGACGATGCCGTGCTTACAGCCGCATCAATGCTTATTGCGGCAGGCGGTCCGATAAGCGCACTGTTTGAAAATGTTATTATGGACCACAACGAGCTTCTTCTGAAAGTTGAAGACCTCAAATATGAAGAGCGTCTCGGACTTTCAGGCTGGATAAGAGATAGACGTATCTTTGTCGGCAACCGTAAGCTCCTTGAAAACCATAACATCGAAATTCCGATGAGCGTCGACGAATCAAAATACGTTCACGGTGACAGACAGATAATTTACCTTGCCGACGCAGGCAAGATTGCCGCATTCTTCGTTGTAAGCTACGGCAGAAGCAAGAAAATTGCCGAGTACCTCCGCAGAATAGAAAACAACGGCATCAACATTCTTGTACGCACAACCGATTCAAACATCAACGAAAAATTCATTGCCAGATGTTTTGATATTCCGCTCAACTCGGTCAAGGTTGTCAGCAACACTGCGGGTGAAGTTCTCAAGAATCATACCGAGCACGTAATTCAGCGAGAAGACGCAAAGCTGATACATAACGGTACGGCAACAGCCTTCCTCCACGCAGTCAGCTCCGCAGGCAAGCTTTGCGCAACAGCAGGAAAAATCAGCACACTTCAAACCTTCTGCATGGCAACTGGTCTGCTCCTTACGGTACTGATTATGATTTTCAGCGATCCGCTTTCGCTTACCGCACTTTCGGTTTGCATTTGCCAGTCGCTCTGGATGGCAATCGCTGCAATCCTTCCGCTGTTCGGAAGAGAATAAAAAAATCAAGTCCATTTTCAAACTAAGTTGTTTGAAAATGGACTTTTTATATGGCTTTATCAGCTGAAAAAATATTCTCCCTCTTGCCTGACGGATTGATGAGCTGACTCATCAGCGGCTCTGACATCGGTTGAATCAAAGAAGATTACCGACTCAAGCGAAGTATTAAGCACGGTAAACTGCCGCTCAAACATCGCTTTAATTTCATCTTTGCCTTCACCCTTACTGCCGGCAGCAATAATCAGCGCCGCCTTTTTCGGTTTCTCAACGGCAGGGCGCACACCATGGTCAAAACGTAAAGCATAATAGCGCTGAAACCTGTCGACAACAGCCTTCAGCGGTGCAGGCACACCACTGTTATACACAGGCGTTGAAACCACAAAATAATCAGCCTGCTCAAAATCCGCCATAAACTCGTCAAGGTCGTCAAAACAGCAGCCGACTTTTTTTCCGCAGTAGCCGCAGCCGCAGCAAGGCTTTGCCGCAAGCGGATAGGCATTGTACGCTTTTATCTCAATACCGCCGTTATCACCAATAAATGATTTGCAAAGTGCGGCAGATACTGAATCTTTACGCGGCGAGCCGTTTATAACCAAAACTTTTTTCATCCAAACCACCTCTCGATTTTTACAGCACCGTTTTAAAGTTTTTCATCGGAATTATATCACAATTATTGAAAAAAGTCACCTTTGCCCACAGGCAAAAGTGACTTTTGTTGGAGCTGGTGACGGGAATCGAACCTGCAACCTGCTCATTACGAATGAGCTGCTCTGCCATTGAGCCACACCAGCAAATATTCGGTTAACGTTGTATATTATAATCGAGAGTTAACTTTTTTTCAAGTCTTTTTTAAAAAAAGCTTGCTTATCACTTGAAAAAGATTTTGTATCGTTTTATAATTATATTAATTATGTTATGAAGGTAGGATAATTATGAAAAAAATTCTCTGCGTTATTCTCGCACTTGTTTCAATTATGTCTTTGGCTGCCTGCTCAGGCAAGCCCGAAGAACAGACCGCTCCGCAAACCAACACCAATGCCATCCAATGGCCCGACAACGCATTCTTTAAAGATATACCTTCCGTAGGTGATACAATCACCTTTTATGAAGACAATAAAAACGAACAAGGCTACACCTATACGTTCTTCGCGGACGATATGACCTATGGCGATTTCCGCGCATACGTAGCAAAACTTGAAGAAGCAGGATTCTCAGTATACAAAGAATCCCTGCTCAGCACAATAACAACTGAGGATATGTTGCCCGAAAAGCTTGACGAAGGCACATACAACGCTTCCTGGATAGGCAACCGCCGCGGTGTTTATATCGCAGCACAGTGGTACGGTGACGAATACTACGAGCAGAACAACCTTCCCCAAGACAGTAACGTAAGACTTGTGTTCTACACATACAACGCATTTGCACAGTAAGGAGAAATAAAAATGATTAATCAGCTTGACAAACCTATCAGCGGCGAAACAATTGCCACAATGAAAACCTCTATGGGCGACATCAAAATCCGCCTTTTTGCGGAGTTTGCACCCAAAACTGTTGAAAACTTCACAACTCACGCAAAAAACGGCTACTACGACGGCCTCATTTTCCACCGCGTTATCAAAGACTTTATGATTCAGGGCGGTGACCCCGAAGGTACGGGTTGCGGCGGCGAAAGCATCTGGAGCAAACCCTTCAATGATGAATTCTGCGTTGACCTTCACAACCTCAGAGGTGCGCTTTCAATGGCAAACGCAGGCCCCGGCACAAACGGAAGCCAGTTCTTCATCGTTCAGGCTCAGGAGGTTGACCCCGGTCTGATTTCACAGATGGCTTCGCTTGCTGACAGAGGTTTCCCTGCAGAAACAGTTGAAAACTACAAAGCTGTCGGCGGCACACCCTGGCTTGATTTCAAGCACACCGTTTTCGGTCAGGTTTACGAAGGTATGGACGTTGTAGACGCAATTGCAAACGTACAGACAGGCAGACGCGACAAGCCCGTTGAGGACGTAGTTATAAACACAATCGAAATCGCAACAGCTTAAATGAAAAACTCATCCGTCCGCACACTAATCTTTCTGTGCCTGATTATAACGGCTGTCGCCGTGTTTGTGCGCGCCGTTGATGAACACGTCAATGATTCGCAGGCAGTATCCGTAAAGGTAATCTCCGAATCGCGCAACGACGAACTTATCAACATAAATACAGCCGACAAAGAAACGCTTATGCAGCTGAACGGCATCGGCGAAGTCAAGGCACAGCAGATAATTGATTTCCGCACAAAAAACGGTTTCTTTGTAACCAAAAGAGACCTGTTGCGTATCGACGGAATCGGTACGGCACTTTTTGAGGACATCAAAAACCAAATAACTGTATAACAACATATAAAAAGCTCTGCAATACACAAGGTATTGCAGAGCTTTTTTATACGGTTATGTACCGGTATTTACATATATTTCAGCTTTTCGGTCAGCTCCGAGGGTGAAGAAATCAGATACTCTGCGCCTTCACGCCTGAGTGTTTCTTCATCGCGGAATCCCCACAGACAGCCTACGCACGGCAAATCTGCATTTTTCGCGGTTATCACGTCAACCTCACTGTCGCCGACGTAAACCGTTGTGCTTTTGTCACTGCCGAGCAGAATCATTGCTTGCAGCACCATATCGGGTGCAGGCTTGCGCGGCAAATCGTCACTCCTGCCTATTGCAAGAGCGATAAATCCGCCGAAAAGCTCTTTCACCAGCGCTTTTGTAAACACGTCCGGTTTGTTTGAAACAACGGCAAGCTTTAAACCGAGCTCTTTTATATCGGAAAGCATCTGCATAACACCGTCGTAAGGAGCTGTTTTATTGCGCATATTGGCTTTGTAATGCTCTTCAAACACGGCAATGCATCTGTCCCGCTCCGCCTCATCGGTGCCGAACGGCAACGCTTTTTCTATTAGGTACACCACGCTGTTGCCAACCATCATCCGCACCTCGTCAACCGTACGTGCAGGATAGCCCAACGATGCAAGCGCATAATTCACGCTGTCCGCAAGATCGTCAAGCGTGTTGAGCAATGTTCCGTCAAGGTCAAATATTACGGTATCAATCATTTCTTCTTTTTACCGAAAAAGCCTTTCTTTTCTTCATTGTCGGAAAGAGTTGATTTAGAACCGAATTCAGCATCAAACTCACGAAGAAGCTCTTTCTGGCGTGAAGAAAGGTTCTTGGGTACGTTGACTACAATGCGCACAAACTGGTCACCCTTGCCTCTGCCGTTGATTGCCTGAATACCTCTGCCTTTGAGCCTTGTAACGTTGCCGGGCTGAGTTCCTGCCGGAACATCGTAACGCACCTTGCCGTCAAGAGTCGGCACCTCAAGCGTAGCACCGAGAGCCGCCTGAGCAAAGCTGATTGTAACTTCACACCATACGTCATAGCCGTCACGCTCAAAGAACGGATGAGGACGAACGAGAACCGTCACGTGCAGGTTACCGGGAGCGCCGCCGTTAATGCCGCTGTTACCCTGACCGTTGACATTGAGCGTCTGACGGTCATCAATACCTGCCGGTATATCTACCTCTACCGCAACCTTCCTGTTAAGAGCGCCCTTTCCGTGGCACTTGGTACACGGAGTTTTGACTACCTTACCCTTACCGCCGCAACGGGAGCAGGATTTGGAAGTCTGTATAACACCGAAAGGTGTGCGCTGCTGAACATTAACTTGTCCTCTGCCGTGACATTCGGGGCAGGTTTCGGGGCTTGTGCCTGCAGCGGCACCGCTTCCTTTACACTCTCCGCAAACTTCAACACGGTAAAAATCAATCTTCTTTTTACAGCCTTTTGCCGCTTCTTCAAAAGATAAAGTTACGCGTGCCTGAGCATCGCTTCCTTTACGCGGAGCATTGGGGTTAGTATGTCTGCCGCCGCCGAAACCGCCGCCGAAAAAGCTGCCGAAAATATCGCCGAGGTCAAAGTCCATACCGCCGAACCCGCCGCCATATCCGCCGCCACCTGCGCCGTAATTGGGGTCGACACCTGCATGACCGAAGCGGTCATACTTCGACTTCTTATCGGGGTCAGAAAGCACCTCGTAAGCCTCGTTGGCTTCCTTGAATTTTTCTTCAGCTTCCTTATCACCCGGATGAAGGTCAGGATGATACTGCTTCGCTTTCTGACGGTATGCTTTTTTTATTTCATCATCGCCCGCTGTCTTTTCGACGCCGAGCACTTCATAATAATCACGTTTATCTGCCAAGGTATTTTTCCTCTTTCATAAACCGCTCAATGAGGGACGTAAAACCGTCCCTCATTGCGATTAAAGTGATTTTAGTTATTGTCTGTTACGTCCTCAAAGGGAACATCGTAGTAGCCTTCGTTACCGCCGGGAGCTGCACCCTGAGCGGGGTCAGCACCGCCCTGAGCTGCCTGCTGAGCTGCTGCAGCCTCCTGATAAAGACGTACTGAAATATCGTTAAGCTGCTTTGTAAGCTCTTCCTGACGTGACTTGATAAGGTTGATGTCATCGCCCTTGAGAGCTTCCTTGAGAGCGTCAATCTTTGCGTTGATTTCTGTCTTCTCCTGCTCTGACATCTTGTCACCGTTTTCTTTGACGAGTTTCTCGCTCTGGTAAACCATCTGGTCAGCCTGATTGCGGGTCTCCACTTCTTCCTTCAGCTTCTTGTCCTGTGCGGCGAACTGCTCGGCTTCCTTGACGGCCTTCTCGATGTCCTCCTTGCTCATGTTGGAGGAGGAAGTGATGGTGATGTGCTGCTCCTTGCCGGTGCCCAGATCCTTGGCGGAGACGTTCACGATGCCGTTGGCGTCGATGTCGAAGGTGACTTCGATCTGAGGCACGCCGCGGCGGGCGGGGGCGATGCCATCCAGATGGAAGCGGCCCAGAGACTTGTTGGCAGCAGCCATCTCACGCTCGCCCTGCAGCACGTTGACTTCAACGCTGGTCTGGTTGTCGGCGGCGGTGGAGAAGATCTGGCTCTTCTTCACGGGGATGGTGGTGTTGCGCTCGATCAGGCGGGTGCAGACGCCGCCCATAGTCTCAATGCCCAGAGACAGAGGAGTAACGTCCAGCAGCAGCAGACCCTTAACGTCGCCGGTCAGAACGCCTGCCTGCAGAGCAGCGCCCATAGCAACGCACTCGTCGGGGTTGATGCCCTTGAAAGGATCGTTGCCGGTGTAAGCCAAGTCGGAGGCCAAGCGGTCTTAGGAAGACAACATGT
>JAZRRT010000173.1:0-1667 GCA_045650985.1 Acutalibacteraceae bacterium
TGACAAGAGCATTGTCGACACATCCGCTATGATTGCCGCTATCGTCGGTGCTCAGGATAAATACTTCAACTACTTTGCACAGCTTGAAACCGCAGGCAAGTGCCTTGAGTGGGTAAAAGACCACCTTGCACTTGACGAAATCGGCATCTATCTCAAAAAAGAGAATGTTGCAGAAAGCCAGGAAAGCGTATACACAAGCCTTTACGACTATATGACAGACGCTATCAAGGACGTACCCGCAGGTTGCGGCGGTGTAATCTTCACACCGTGGCTTCACGGCAACCGTTGCCCCTTTGAAGACCCCAACGCAAGAGGTATGTTCTTCAACATCAGCCTCGAAACAGGTAAGACTGAGCTTATACGCGCAGTACTTGAAGGTGTTTGCTACCACCTTCGCTGGTTTATTGAAACTCAGGACAAAAAGATCAAAACTTCAGACACTATCCGCTTTGTAGGCGGCGGCGCACTTTCGTCACTTACCTGCCAGATTCTTGCCGACTGCACAGGCAGAACAATTGAAACCACACCGAGTCCGCAGAACGCAGGTTCAGTAGGCGCAGCAATCACGGCAGCAGTCGGTCTTGGCGTAATTGAGAATATGGAGCAGGCAAAGACGCTTATCAAGGCAGATGCATCATACAAGCCCAACCCTGCCAACAAGGCTGTTTATGACAAGAATTTTGAAGTATTCAAGCAGCTTTACACGGCAAACAAGAAAAACTTCTCCGCACTCAACGGCTGATAACTTAAGCTTTGCGCGAGGTATGAAATAATGAATATAATTGATATTTCACGCGATATTCTCAAAACAGAAGTTTATCCCGGAGACCCCGAACCGAGGATTCAGCAATATATGAAAATGGAAGAGGGCGACGATTGTAACCTTTCAGCAATCTATATGTGCCTGCACAACGCAACGCACATAGACGCACCCAAACATTTCATAGAAGACGGTGCAACAACCGAAACGCTTGAGCTTGAGCGGTTTATCGGCGAATGTACAGTAATCGAGGCACCCGAAGGTCCGATTCACGGCGCATTCATAGACGAAAACATCCGCGAAGGATGCGAAAGAATTCTTTTCAAAAGCAACGGCAAGGCTTATTTTTCCGACAGCGGTGCTTTTGCATTGGCTTCGCTCGGCGTAAAGCTTGTCGGCACAGACTCAAACTCTGTCGGCACACACGGCGCACAAACAGGGCCGCACAGAGCCTTTCTCGGCGCAGGCATACCGTTGCTTGAAGGTCTCAACCTGACAGAAGTTGCGCCCGGCAATTATTTTCTGATAGCACCGCCACTGAATATAAGCGGTGTTGAAGCAACGCCGACAAGGGCGCTTCTCATATCGGATTACCTTTTCTGGAGCAAAAAATAGCCGCTACGCATCTTGACTATCAACATATAAAGTGGTAATATATTCGGGCGGTCTCAAGCCGCCCGAAACCGATATGCCCCCATAGTTAAATGGATATAACGGGCCCCTCCTAAGGGTCTGTTGTAGGTTCGATTCCTACTGGGGGTGCCAGAAAATCCGTTTACGTCAGTGAGCGGATTTTTACTTTAAAAAACTTATATGTTTCTGAAAAGCTAATCACCGCACACTTTGCTTGAAGTGTGCGGTGATTTTATACAATGTTATTTCTTGCTCCAGAATATATAATCTTCTA
>JAZRRT010000174.1:0-3654 GCA_045650985.1 Acutalibacteraceae bacterium
ACGACAACCATATGCGTCCCTGCCCGATGCTTGAAAACCCCGATTATCTGTGCAAAATGGTTAAGGAAACAGGCGCAAAATCAACTGACCTTATCGATCAGGAATCGGCAGAAGAACTTTGCGCAAAATGCAGAAAGTTTGCTGAAGAATGGGCACCCGTTGCAAAGGAAGTATGGGAATCCACAGAGCATAAGGATACAAAAACCTATTACTACCGCGATACACCCGAGGGCAAGGCTGAGCTTGCAAAAAAGAATAACGAAGAATAATAAAAAGAGCTTTCGATATAAATCGAAGGCTCTCTTTTTTAATATACAGCAATTACACTTTTCTCAATTTTATTGAGGTAACGGATGCAACGGCACGTTGCTTAATATTCAAGGTCAGCATAAATTGCAAAGTGGTCTGAAGCATAGTTACCGTTTATTTTTTCGTTAAGAACTCGGTATTTATATGCTTTTACCTTATCGTTTATAAATATGTAGTCTATTATTTCCGTGCCGTGCTTTGTCGGCTCGTCACCGTGGAATGTCTGGCTTTCCATCGAATCAGGTGCAACAAACTTTGAATCACGCAGGAATTTAATAATCTCGTTATATTCTCTTCCGTTCTGGAATGAATTAAAATCGCCCGAGCAGGAAAGAGGATATTCCTTAATCATAGGCTCAATTTTTTCGCGAAGAATCGGAATACTCTTGTAGATGAGGTCGAAGTCGCAGTCCATGTGTGTGTTGACGTGAACAAACTTCTTATCTTCCTTTTTATCGTAAAAAATGCCCCATGTGCAGATACGGTGATGATAAGATGTCCAGCAGGGTGACATTACGTCAGGCGTGTCAGAATACCAGAAATTGCCGCTTTCAATTGATTCAAAACGGTCTTTCTTATAAAAGATTGCGCTGTATTCGCTGTCGCCGCCTTTTCTGTCGCCTCTGCCAATACCTATATAATCCCAACCATCAAGATTTTTTGTAAGGTCAGCCATCCATTCGGGTGTAGCCTCCTGAACTCCGAGCAGCTCACAACCTGAATCAAGAATTGTTTTAATGCAGTCGTCAACTCTGTCCCACTGCTCACGCTCACCAACGTTTGAACATCTGAGGTTAAAAGACATTACACGAACCATTTTTAATACCTCTTTTATCTTTTTCTAACAACAATATTAAGCCCCGGTACGGATGCAGTATCACCGTCGCGCAGTTTTTTGCCGCGCATTGTGCATACTTCACCGTTAACCTTAACTTCACCGTCCTGAATTACAACCTTTGCGTGGCCGCCGCTCTGCACTGCATCCGCCAGCTTGAGCGCCGAATCAAGACGAATATAGTCTGTATCAATAAAAATTTCTTTTTCGGGTTTTTCTTTAATTTTTGCTTTAATTCTGATTGCCACTTTTATCAGTCCTTTTTAAATCTCATCGGAAGGATAAGGAAGAGGAAATTGTCGCCCTGCGTGGGAAGAATAAGAATAGGTGCAGAGCCGCTGTTAAGCTCAATCTTTACTTCGTCTGCGTCACATACTCTGAGTGCGTCAAGAAGAAGCTTGTTATTGAAGCCGATTTCAACCTTGTTACCCTCGTATTTGCAGGAGAAACTGTCGTTTGCCGTGCCGAGAGCGGTTACGGATGAAATTCTGACAATATCCTTATCAAAAATAAATCTTACGGGGCTCTTGAACTTGTCGGTAATAATAAGGCTTGTTCTGTCAATGCTTTCAATCATCTCGCGTGTGTTTACAATTGCTGTTGAAGAACACGTGGGAGGAATAGCATTTTTATAGTTTAAGAATTCACCGTCAAGCAGA
Source organism: Acutalibacteraceae bacterium (assembly GCA_045650985.1). Taxonomy (GTDB): domain Bacteria; phylum Bacillota; class Clostridia; order Oscillospirales; family Acutalibacteraceae; genus UBA8612. Next base: position 1,804 of record JAZRRT010000174.1, read on the forward strand.
CGGGAAACGATGCTGTAATTACCGATTTCAAAAACAATGTGACGCTTGCCGATGCCGAGAGAAACCGTATCTTCATCGTCACCGATAAGCTTTGTTACTTCGTTGAGTGTTTTTGCGGGAACAACAAAGCTAAGATCGTCACCCATATAGTTTATTGATTCTGTTCTCATTGCAAGACGTGAACCGTCAACTGCAACAAGACGTATAAGATTGTTACCTACCTCAAACTTAACGCCTGTATGAACAACCTTGCTGTCGTTAATTGCTACGGCAAATATTGTCTGACGAACCATATCCTTAAGAAGCTTCTGTTCAACAACAACGGGATAACCGCCTGTTACCGTGGGAAGCTCGGGAAATTCGTTGCCGTCAATACCGATAAGAGAATATTCAGCCTCTCCGCTTCTGATTGTGGCAAGAAGTCTTTCATCGGTTTCGATATATATCTGTTCGCCGGGAATTTTACGCACAATATCGCAAAGAATTTTTGCGTTGAGTATAATTGCACCCTGCTCAACAACACGGCAAGGAATTGAAGTTGTAATGCCAACCTCAAGGTCGTAACCTGTAAGAAGAAGCTCGTTACCTATTGCTTTAATAAGAATACCCTCAATGGCAGGTATTGTGGTTTTGTTTGAAACTGCTCTCTGAACATTTAAACAGGCTTCGCTGAGCACAGCGCTGTCACAGTAAATTTTCATATTTGTCAGCCTCCGGAATAAATAGAATAATTGAATATTTAGTAGTAGTAGTAGAGCACGTGAAATCTGTGAAAAAACCGCGGAACACTTGATACGACAAGGAAAAACGCAATTTTTAAATGTGAAAGCGAGATGAAAAGATTTTCACTGCTTTCACGGGGAAAACACAAATGTGGATTCCGTGAAAAACTTCGCGTGAAAAGTGAAGAAAACTGTGGAAAACTTTTTGACTCAGTTTGCCTGAACGTTCTTCATAATATCTGCAATAATTGTTTTGAGGGAATAGTTGTGGTCTTTGTCTGTCGAAATCTTTCTGTAAGCGTAGAGCACGGAAGTATGGTCACTCAGACCGAAAAGCTCTGCAACTTTTCTGTTTGTGAGAGGAGTCATCTCGCGGATTATATACATTGCGACGTGACGCGGGAAAACGTACTTTGCGTCGTGCTTCTTGCTCTTGATGTCGGCAACCGTAACACCGTATGTACGGGCAACCTCATCTATAATTTTATCAATAAGTACGGGAGTGGGGTCACCCTCGCTGAAAATATCGCGGATTGCTTTTTGTGCTGTGCCGAGGTTAGCGCCTTCACCAAGCTCGATATAAGCTTTCATCTTTTTAACCGCGCCCTCAAGCTGACGGATGTTGCTCTTTATTTTTTCGGCGATAAAGAGAACGAGTGAAGAAGGAATTTCAATTCCGAGCGATTCAGCCTTGCTGTTGATGATTGCAACTCGTGTTTCAAGGTCGGGCGGCTGAATATCTGCAATAAGTCCGCTTTCAAAGCGGTTGCGAAGACGCTCTTCAAGTGTAGCCATTTCCTTGGGCGGACGGTCAGAGGTGAGAACAATCTGGCTCTTTGCCTTTACAAGTGTGTCGAAAGTGTGGAAAAATTCAAGCTCTGTTGATGTCTTACCTGCAATAAACTGAACGTCGTCAACAAGCAGAATATCTGCATTACGGTACTTGTTATGGAAAACAGAAGTATCACGCTTATTCTGCAGGTAATCAATAAGCTCGTTCATAAAATCCTCGCAGGTTTTATAAACAATCTTAAGCGACGGGTGATTTTTACGAAGCTCGTTTATAACAGCATATAAAAGGTGTGTTTTACAAGTCGGAGGCCAAGGCGGTCTTAGGAAGACAAGATGT
>JAZRRT010000175.1:0-11351 GCA_045650985.1 Acutalibacteraceae bacterium
CAGAGGGCAGAGGTAAATCTCACCGCCCGATGCTGTCTGACCTGCGTGATTCAGGTTCAATCGAGCAGGATGCCGATATTGTTCTTATGCTCTACCGTGCGTTTTATTATATCAACGAAAAGGACGGTCCGCTTACCGAGGAAGATCTTGCCAAGAAAAACGAGGCAGAGCTTATAATCGCGAAGAACAGACACGGTCCTCTCGAAAGCGTGCCGCTTCATTGGAACGGTGCGTTCACTCTCTTCTCAAATGCGGAGAAAACTCGTAATGAACCTTAAAGTCAGGCAAACATCAGAGCGTCATCAAATGCTTCTTCCGGGGGATACCGTTTTGGTAGCCCTCTCGGGCGGGGCTGACTCGATGGCGCTCCTTAATGTTTTATATGAACTGAAAACCGAATATTCTCTCTGCATCAAAGCAGCGCATTTCAACCACGGAATCCGTGGCGAAGAGGCACTGCGTGATGAAATTTTCTGCATAGAGGTCTGCCGTGAAATGGGCGTTGAGCTTTTTGTCGGCAGGGCTGATATTCCTGCGCTTGCCCATGAACTGGGTATCGGTATTGAAGAGTGCGGCAGACGCGAAAGATATGCGTTTTTTGACAGAGTTGCTCCCGATGTGAAGGTTGCAACCGCCCACACTCTTTCTGATTGCGAGGAAACTTTTATGTTTAATCTCGCAAGGGGCTCGTCGCTCAGAGGGCTTACGTCGATTCCTCCCGTGAGGGACAACGTGATACGACCGTTGATTGACTGTTCGCGCGCTGAGGTCGAAGCGTATTGCGAGGAAAAGGGCGTGCGCTACGTTACGGACAGCACGAATTTATCCGACGAATACACTCGCAACCGAATCAGACACAGAATTGTGCCTGAAATGAAGGAGCTTAACTGCGCTTTTGATTCGGCTTTTTCTCGCTGTGTTGATTCTCTGCGTGAGGATGAGGAGCTGCTTGAAATGCTCAGCGATTCTGCGGTTGAACGCGCAAGCGTGCCGGAAGGATTCCTTGTTGAGCAGCTTGAGGTGCTTCACCCTTCACTCAAAAAAAGAGCGGTTGCCCGCATAATTGCTTCTCTTACGGGTGAGAAGCCTCAGCATCATCATATCAGCGCGGTTTGTGATTTGCTTTCGTCTTCGGGGGATGTGCAGGTCTGCGGCGGTGTGTCGCTTCGCGTCAGAGGCGGAGTGCTGCATAAGGTTGATTCTCCGTGCGGGGAGTGGAGCAAACAGCTTGTAATCGGAGAAAATAATTTGTCGGGTTACAACGTAAATGTTGCAATTTGCGAAAAAAATGATGTAATAAATATTGAAAAATTTAACAAACATCTATTGGATAATTCTTTAGATTATGATAAAATAATAGGAAAGCTGATTTTTACCTCTATCCGCGAGGGCGATAAAATTTGCCTGAGAGGCAGAGGGGTTACAAAAAAACTTCGCCGTATTTTTAACGAAATGCATATACGACCCGAACTTCGTCGCAGCATACCGGTGTTGCGGGATGATGAGGGTGTTTTGTGGGTTTACGGTGTCGGTGTTGCTCAGAGGGCTGCCGTTGATGAAACCGCAAAGCGTTTGCTGACGTTAACTTCAGAAGAGTGCTGATAGCATAAAACGTGCAAATATTGCCAAAATTAATCGGTGAAACCGAATTTTCAGGTGATGTTTTGCTTTCTAAGGAATATTTTAAAGGAGTTTAAAAATGGACGGAAACAAGAAAAAGAAGATGCGCACGGCGCTGATTTATCTCGTTGTGCCGGTGCTTATCATCGGTGCAGTGTTCCTTTACGTCACCTCATCCACTCAGGGTGAAAAAACTCAATACTACGAAATCGTAGCCAAGTTTGAGCAGGGCAAAATATCCGAATATAAGCTGAACCTCAGCTCGGGTGCTCTTGTTTACACCGAAAAGGATGAGAAGGGTAACAATGTTCAGAAGGAATATACCGTTCCCAATGTTCAGATTTTTGTAAACGATATTCATCCTCTTGTAACGGAACACAATAAGGACGAAAAAAATGCTCAGAATCCGATAAAGTACGACTATGAGCGCGGCGGCGAAAACTCATGGGTAATGAACGTTTTGCCGACCCTTGTGCTTATGCTTGTGCTCGGCGGAATAATGTTCTTTATTGTCCGCCGTATGGGACAGAGCATCAACAGCGAAAACAACAGAACGCTCAGCTTCGGTAAGGCGCGCGTCAAAAACGCCAAGGATGAAAAGCGGAAGGCAAAGTTCGAGGATGTTGCCGGTGCTGATGAAGAAAAAGAAGAGCTTGCGGAAATCGTTGAGTTCCTCAAGAATCCCGCTAAATTCAATGATCTCGGTGCGAGAATTCCCAAGGGCGTTCTTCTCGTAGGCCCTCCCGGTACGGGTAAAACCCTTCTTGCAAGGGCTGTTGCAGGTGAGGCTGACGTTCCTTTCTTCTCAATTTCGGGTTCAGACTTTGTTGAAATGTACGTCGGTGTCGGTGCTTCACGTGTTCGTGACCTTTTTGACCAGGCGAAGAAAAACTCACCTTCAATTATATTTATTGATGAAATTGATGCTGTCGGCCGTCACAGAGGTGCCGGTATGGGCGGCGGACACGATGAGCGTGAGCAGACACTCAACCAGTTGCTTGTTGAAATGGACGGTTTCGGTGCTAACGAAGGCGTTATTATTATCGCCGCTACCAACCGCCCCGATATACTCGATCCCGCACTTCTGCGTCCCGGCAGATTTGACCGTCAGGTAACCGTAAACTACCCCGACCTTAACGGCAGAGAGGCTGTGCTCAAGGTTCACGCAAAGGGCAAACCTCTTGCACCGGACGTTGACCTCGCGGTTATTGCGCGTTCAACCGCAGGCTTCACCGGCGCTGACCTTGAAAATCTTCTCAATGAGGCTGCTCTTCTTGCTGCAAGAAAAGACAAGAAGGCAATCACGATGAGCGAGATTGAAGAGGCAACAATCAAGGTTGTTGTCGGTACTGAGAAGAAGTCACACAAGATGTCTGATAAGGAAAAGAAGCTGACCGCATACCACGAGGCAGGTCATGCCGTCGCAACATTCAACCTTGAGTCCCAGGATCCCGTTCACGAAATTTCAATTATCCCCAGAGGTATGGCAGGCGGTTACACAATGTCTGTGCCGACTGAGGATAAGAGCTACACCACGAAGAATGATATGCTCGATAACCTTGTAACGCTTCTTGGCGGACGTGTTGCTGAAGCCATCGTCCTCGGTGATATTTCAACGGGTGCTTCCAACGATATTCAGCGTGCAACCGAAATCGCACGCGGTATGATTACAAAGTACGGTATGAGTGATGAGCTCGGTCCGATTTCGTTTACTTCAGGCAACAACGAGGTCTTCCTCGGCAGAGATTACGGTCAGACACGTAACTACTCCGAGAAGGTTGCAAGTTCGATTGATGAGGAAATGAACGCAATCATTACAGGTGCATACAAGCGCTGTGAGGATATTCTCAACACTGATATCGATAAGCTTCACGCGGTTGCCGAATATCTTATTGAGAATGAAAAGATGAACGGTGAAACGTTCAAGGCTATTATGACGGGCACGCTCGTCAAGGAAGAGGCTGTTGAAGCCGAGCCTGAAAGCGTAACCGAAAGCGAATCGGAAACTGAAGAATAAGACTTAACAATTTGCCGGCACACCTTTGGTTGTGTCGGCAAAATGCAGTATAAAGAGAGGGAGACAAATGCCTAAAAAAGCAGAATACGGAGTAGAAAGCATAACCTCGCTCAAGGGTGCAGACCGTGTGCGTAAGCGACCCGGCGTTATTTTCGGTTCAGACGGACTCGAAGGTTGCGAACACTCCATTTTTGAAATAATCTCAAACTCTATCGACGAAGCCCGTGAGGGTCACGGCGATAAGATTGTAGTCACCCGTTTTACGGATGGCTCTGTTGAGGTGCAGGATTTCGGCAGAGGTATCCCTGTCGATTACAACCCGAAAGAAAAGAAATTCAACTGGGAGCTTGTATTCTGCGAGCTTTATGCAGGCGGAAAATACGATACCAACGACGGCGGCAGCTACGAGTATTCTCTCGGTCTCAACGGTCTCGGTCTTTGCTCTACTCAGTACGCTTCCGAATATATGGAGGCTGAAATCAAGACGGGCGGTTACCGTTACGAACTCAAGTTCAAAAAGGGTAAGCCTTCGGGAAAAATGCTCAAGGAAGAATATGCTAAACGTGATACGGGCACACGAATCAAGTGGAAGCCCGACCTTGAGGTTTTTACCGATATTGCAGTGCCGCTTGATTATTTTCAGTCAACTCTCAAACGTCAGTCTATCGTCAATCCCGGTGTGCGTTTTGTCTTGCGCAATCAGAAGGGCAATGCAAACTCGTTTGAAACCTATGAGTATCTTTACGAAAACGGTATTAAGGATTATGTCGACGAGCTTGGCGGCGATAACGCCATCAGCCAGACTCAGCTGTGGACTGCTGAGCGTGTAGGTCGTGACAGAGAGGACCAGAAGGATTATAAGCTCAAGATAAACGTTGCCGTCCGCTTCTCAAACAAGACTCAGCTTAAAGAGTATTATCACAACTCAAGCTGGCTCGAGCACGGCGGTGCGCCTGACAAGGCGGCAAGAAGCGCTTTTGTTTCTCAAATTGATGCTTATCTCAAGCAGAATAACAAATATTCAAAAACCGACCCAAAAATCAGTTTTCAGGATATCGAGGATTGTCTGATTCTCGTAGTATCCTCATTTTCTACACAAACTTCGTACGAAAACCAGACTAAGAAATCAATCACAAACAAGTTTATTCAGGAGGCGATGACAGACTTCCTGCGTAAACAGCTTGAAATATATTTTATCGAAAATAAACTTGATGCGGAAAAAATCTGCGACCAGGTGCTCATAAATATGAGAAGCCGTGTCAAGGCTGAAAGCACGCGACAGACAATTAAGAAAAATCTGCAGACAAACAACGATATGGCAAACAGAGTGCAGAAGTTTGTTGACTGCAGAAGCAGAGACGTAAATATGCGCGAGTTATTCATCGTTGAGGGTGATTCTGCATTGGGCGCATGTAAACAGTCCAGAGATTCGGAATTTCAGGCTATTATTCCCGTCAGAGGTAAAATTCTCAACTGTCTCAAATGCCAGTACGACAGAATTTTCAAGAGCGATATTATTACCGACCTTATCAAGGTGCTTGGTTGCGGTATAGAGGTCAAGGGTAAGGCGGCAAAGGATTTGTCTACCTTTAATCTTGACAATCTTCGTTGGAATAAGGTTATCATCTGTACCGATGCCGACGTTGACGGCTTCCAGATTCGAACACTCATTCTTACAATGATTTACCGCCTTATGCCCACACTTATTGAAAAGGGATACGTATTTATTGCTGAATCGCCGCTTTACGAAATTACCTATAAGGACCAGACCTGGTTTGCCTACACCGAAAAAGAAAAGGCAGACGTGCTCGCTGAGCTTGAAGGTAAGAAGTTTACCATTCAGCGCTCCAAAGGTCTTGGTGAAAACGATGCGGATATGATGTGGCTGACAACAATGAATCCCGCAACACGCCGACTTATCAGAATCGAACCCGATTTTGCAGAGGCGATGGCGGATAAATTTGACCTTCTGCTCGGCGATAACCTTGCGGGCAGAAAACAGTATATTGCAGAAAACGGTCATCTCTATATTGATATGGCCGATGTAAGCTGAGAAAGGGGAGTGTGTTTAATTGGCAAAGAAGAAACCTGAAAAACAGCCGAAGGCTGAGGCTAATCCGAATGCACACATTCTCGGCGCAGGTGAAGTTGTAAATCAGCGTATTACCGAAACACTTGAAATCAACTATATGCCCTATGCGATGAGTGTTATTATGTCCCGTGCAATTCCTGAAATTGACGGTCTCAAGCCTGCTCACCGTAAACTTCTCTATACGATGTATAAGATGGGCTTGCTGAACGGCTCAAGAGTTAAGTCGGCAAATATCGTCGGTCGCACAATGCAGCTCAATCCTCACGGCGATGCTGCTATTTACGATACGATGGTGCGTCTCTCTCGCGGCTATGAGGCACTGCTTCATCCGCTTGTTGATTCGAAAGGTAACTTCGGTAAGGCATACTCGCGTGATATGATGTGGGCGGCTTCCCGTTATACCGAGGCTAAGCTTGAGTCAATCTGCTCCGAGCTTTTCGGTGATATTGATAAAGATACCGTTGATTTTGTTGATAACTATGATAACTCGATGAAAGAGCCTACGCTTTTGCCTGTTTCTTTCCCGAGCGTACTTGTCAATGCAAATACGGGTATTGCCGTCGGTATGGCAAGCTCAATCTGCTCGTTTAATCTTGAAGAAATCTGTAACACCACGATAGAGCTTATCAAAAACCCCGATTTTGATGTTTCGGAAATAATAAAAGCTCCCGATTTTATCGGCGGCGGTCAGATTATCTACAACCCCGAAGAAATGGATAACGTTATAAATAACGGCAGGGGCAGCATCAAGGTAAGGGCAAAATATAAGTACGATAAATCCAACAACTGTATCGACGTCTTTGAAATTCCGCCAACCACAACGGCTGAAGCGATAATTGATAAGATGATTGAAAAGTTCAAAGCGGGCACGCTCAAAGAAATCAGCGATGTGCGCGATGAAACGGATAAGAACGGTCTTAAAATCACAATCGACCTCAAACGCGGTGTTGACCCCGATAAGCTTATGCTTAAGCTTTATAAGCAGACCCCGATGGAAGATACCTTCTCCTGCAATTTCAACGTGCTTATTGCAGGTATGCCTCAGGTGCTCGGCGTAAAAGATCTTCTCTCCGAGTGGATTGCGTTCCGTACGGAGTGTGTGCGCCGCAGAACGTTCTTCGACCTTCAGAAGTGCCGCGATAAGTTGCATCTGTTGCAGGGTCTTCAGAAAATACTTCTCGATATTGATAAGGCAATCAGCATTATCCGTAACACCGATGAGGAAAAAGAGGTTGTCACAAACCTTATGATAGGCTTCGGCATTGATGAGATCCAGGCTGAGTACGTTGCAGAAATCAAGTTGCGTCACCTCAACCGTGAGTATATTATCAAGCACACGAAGGATATTGAAAGCCTTGCTGAAACTATCAAGGACCTTGAGGAGATTCTTGCAAAGGGTCAGCGCGTCAAGAAGATAATTATTGCAGAGCTTCAGAATGTGGTTAAGAAATTCGGCAAACCCAGAAGAAGCGAAATTATCTATCAGGCAGAGATTGAAGAAAGCGAAGCGGAAGAGCCCGTATCAAACGAGCCGGTGCATATCTTTATATCGCGTGAAGGCTATTTCAAGAAGATTACACCTCTCTCTCTGCGTATGAGCGGCGAGCAGAAGGTAAAGGAAAACGATGAAATTATCGCTTCCTACGATACGACTAATGACGTTGAGCTTCTCTTCTTCACAAACAAACATCAGGTATATAAGGCAAAGGCTGATGATTTTGAGTTTACCAAGGCAAGTGTGCTCGGCGATTACGTGCCATCAAAGCTCGATATGGAGCCTGAAGAAACGGTTTCATATATGGCATTGCTCAAAGAATATAACGGCTATATGCTCTTCTTCTTTGAAAACGGCAAGGTAGCGAAGGTTGACGTGTCTGTATATGCAACAAAGACCAACCGTAAAAAGCTCATAAAAGCTTTTTGCGATAAGTCGCCGCTTGTTTCTGCTGTGTATCTTGAGCAGGATACGGAGCTTGTGCTTGTTTCAAGCTCAGGCAGACATCTTCTCTTCAACACGGCGGCAATTTCTTCAAAGACAACGAAGGATACCCAGGGTGTAGCCGTGTTTACACTCAAGAAAGGTCAGCGCCTTATGGAGGTCAGACCTTACGTGCAGGGTGAGTTTACAAAGCCCTACCGTTACCGCACAAAAAATCTTCCGTCTACGGGTGCTCTTCTCAGCGCGGAGGACAGCGGCGAGCAGATGACACTTATATAATGTATATATGTAACTGTTAAAGCAGGCTTCCCCGCCGTTAACAGCCGACGGGGAAAGCACCGTGCAAACGCTGTTTAAATCGTTGCTTTGTCCGTCTACATTATTTTGAACTTTGCAACTTGATATATGCTTTGAAAATTTTTCCGTATATTTTGCACTTTTTCAAAAAAACGCTTGCAAATCAGATAAGTATGTGTTAGAATGTTCAAGTATAAAAACGGAAGATGTTATATCTGTCTGAAAAGAAAGGATAAATCGTTCTGCTTCGGCAGACGTTAAGGTGATTATTATGGTTATGGAATGGTATGAAATCGTATTTGGTGTAGTTCTCATTATTCTCTCAATCGTTGTTTCAGCACTTGTTCTCCTTCAGGAGGGTAACTCACAGGGCCTTTCCGGTGCAATCGCAGGTGGCGCTGATACTTTCTTCGGCAAGAACAAGGGCCGCACAATGGAAGCAAAGCTTGTTAGGCTCACAAAGATTGTCGGTATCAGCTTATTTGTAATTGCTTTCGTAGCTAAGGTTATTATCGAGTTATTCTGATAATATTGTCGCATCCGCAGCCGAGGTTTTTCCTCGGCTGTTTTTTTATACTTATTGCTTGACTAATTTTTTTGTTATGTTATCATATCTACTGTATGTTAATTTGATTAGAGGTCTTAATTTATGTGTGCAAATCCCGTAACAGCAATTATAGTCGGCGGTGGACATCGCTCGTTTACTTATGCGGAGCTCGCTCTCCAAAAGCCTGAAAAACTTAAAATTGTCGGCATCGCAGATCCTAACCCTTTCCGCTGCGAAAAGGCAATGAAGATGTTCGGTTTTCCTGCCGAAAACTGTTTTTCGAGTGCTGAAGAGCTTGCGTCTGTGCCGAAGTTTGCTGATGCCGTAATCAACGGCACGATGGACCATCAGCACGTCGAAACTGCGATTCCTCTGCTTGAAGCCGGTTACGATATGCTTCTTGAAAAACCTTTTGCCGTCAATATCGAAGAGCTTGAAAAACTTGTCGGTACTGTCGAAAAGTACGGCAATAAGGTTATGATTTGTCACGTGCTTCGCTATACACCTTTCTATATTGCAATCAAGGAACGTGTGCTTGCAGGTGAAATCGGCGATATAATCAGCATTAATACGTTTGAGCACGTCAGCTATCATCACGCGTCAACGTCTTATGTCAGGGGCAAGTGGGGCAGAAAAGATGAGTGCAAAACCTCTATGTTGCTTGCAAAGTGTTGCCATGACCTTGATATTATGATGTGGATGATGGGCGCAGATAAGCCGAAAACAGTTTCAAGTTGCGGCTCAATCTTCCAGTTTAAGCCCGAGATGGCTCCTGCGGATGCAGGTGAAAAATGCCTTGTCGACTGTCCTCACGTTAACAGCTGCCTCTATTCCGCAAAGCGTATTTATATCGACAATCCCGACAGATGGGAGTTTTACGTCTGGTCAGCGCTTGAGGATATGGAAAACGCAACCATTGAGGATAAAATCAACCTTCTTAAGGGCGACAGTCCCTACGGCAAATGTATCTACAAGAGCGGCAACGATGTTGTTGACCATCAGAGCGTTATGGTTAATTTTGAAAGCGGTGCAACCGGCACGCATAATATGATTGCGGGCGCGGCAAGGCCGTTGAGAAGAATTGAAATAGTAGGCACAAAGGGCGAAATTTACGGCGAGTTTGAAAATAACGATATACATATTCTTAAAATCAATCCTGACCCGGGTAAGGAATTTGATGAAGAAGTTATAGACCTTTCGGAATTTGTTTCAAGTTGTGGTCACGGCGGCGGAGACCTCGGTCTTGCCGAGGATTTTGTAAATTATATCAGCGGTGAAGCTCCGTCGATTTCCTGCACGTCGATTTTTGATTCCGTGGCAGGTCACAAAACAGTATTTCTTGCTGATAAGTCGCGCGAAAATTCAAGCGCCGCGATGAAATATTAAAAGGAAAACACTGTATGGTAACAAATAAGAAAAAAGCTATGGGCGGCAACTTTGCTCTTTTGATTGCCGCTGTAATTTGGGGTACGTCTTTCGTTGCGCAGGACGTGGGTATGGAGCACGTCGAGGCGTTTACGTATAACGGTATACGTATGCTTATGGGCGCAGCCGTGCTGATTCCCGTTATACTCTTTATGCAGCTGAAAAAGCGTAAAACAAACGCTCCCACAGTACTTTCGGATAAAAAACAGATTGTTATACAGGTTAAAAGCGGCGTAATCTGCGGTCTGATTCTCTTTTGCGCCAGCAACCTTCAGCAGTTTGCTTTTAACTATATTCCCGAGGGTGCATCAGGCAAAATCGGGTTTATAACAGCGCTGTATATGTTGCTTGTGCCAATTTTCGGCTTGGTTCTCGGTCAGAAACAGCGGCTTATCGTATGGTTTGCCGTTCTGTTGGGTTGTGCAGGTGCATATCTTCTGTGCGTGGATTCGGCAATGACAATCGGCAAAGGTGAAATTCTTACGCTTGGTTGTGCCGTTTTCTTCGCAATACATATTCTTTATATCGACAGCGTTACAGATAAGGTTGACGGCGTTGTTCTTTCCGCAACACAGTTTTTTGTTGTCGGTGTTCTGTCGGTAATATGTATGTTTATTTTTGAAACACCTCGTATTTCGGCTATCAATACCGCGATTGTTCCTATTCTCTATTCGGGTATAATGAGCAGCGGTGTTGCTTATACTCTTCAGATTATTGGTCAGAAGCATACAAATCCTGCCGTTGCTTCGCTTCTTATGTGCCTTGAATCTGTGTTTGCCGTGCTTGCAGGCTGGCTGATTCTCGGCGATAATCTTGAATTGCGCGAGTATATCGGCTGTGCGGTTATGTTTGCCGCAATAATTCTTACAAACCTTCCCGAGCGCAAAAAGAAATAAGTTTGTTACGAGTGGCATTCGGGCGGTTTTTCATAAGGAAGTTAAGATTTTTACTCCTTGTGAAAAGCAGCTCGTTCGCCACTTTTTAATTTTATAAAAAAGTATTTATGTTTGTTTTTTCTCTTGCCTTTTGCGACATTTTTTGATAAACTATACCGTAGTATTTTGTGTTTTCAGAGGGGTATCGTGCTTTGAATAAACGCTATGACGGGTGCCTTATCTGCACCGATATGGACGGTACTTTGCTCACAACCGATAAGGTGCTCAGCCGCGAAAATGCCGAGGCAATAAAACGCTTTCAGCAGGGCGGAGGTCTTTTTACCGTTGCAACGGGCAGATATTGGGATTTTGTAAATGATTACAGCGATGTGTTTGTGCCCAATACATACGTCATATCGCTCAACGGCTGTGTGATTTCCGAATACGGCAGTGAAAAAATTATCCGTTTTGCCGAAATGGACAGAGCTTGTTTTGGTGAAGTCGGCTATGTTTTTGGGAGTTGCCCTCAGCTTAATATG
>JAZRRT010000176.1:0-2358 GCA_045650985.1 Acutalibacteraceae bacterium
TAAGACCGTTAACAAGGCAGGGTTTTATAATTATTTTTTCAAAACCTGCACTGTCTTTCGCCTGCGAAATACCGAGCAGATATGTAAAGAGATAACGTGTGAGCGCGCCGAACATGGGATGGTTAAGAGATCGTTCGGGCAGCCAATCCTCCCAGAGAGTTGTAGCTCCCTGCTCCATCATATAGCCGAATGAGGGTGCTTCACGGGACGTCATGAGGTTAAATGCAACCTGAGCGTTGCCGCTCTCAAACAAAATGCGCGGAAGCACATCGGTTGCAACAATGCCTGTGTCAAAACACTCTCTGTCGGCGTATTTTTCAACCGTCATCTGCAGTGTTTTTTCATCACCCAAGCCTGCATCAAGCGCAAGACAGTTTGCGCCCTGCACGTCGCCGCAATAGCAATGAGTCATCGGGCTGAAATAAGCAACGTTTACCATTGACGAAGCTTTTTCAATAATCTCAGGCAGATGCGAAACTTCATCTTGCTTACCTATCAGGGTTGCAAGCTCCGTAATCATTTTCATCTGCTTTATAAACAGAACGGTGTTGACATAGGTTTCGGGGATGAGCACACGGCTCTTTGTGTGCGGCTCAGGCTTACGAAGCTCCATAGGAGCGCACCAATCGCCAAGGCACCATTCGGATTCCTCACGGCAGACAAGTCCGTTTTCGCTGTGAGATACCATATAGTCAACGTATTTTAACATATTGGGCAGATACTGCTCTATTACGGATTTATCACCGAAGGTTTTATAGAAGACATAAGGCACAACAACAATTGCACCGCCCCAGGCTGCGGGACCTCCGCCACCGCCGCAGAAAGGTGTAGTATGCTGAACGTGACCTGTTTCAACATCCTGACAGTCAGCAATATCACCCATCCACTTACGGTAAAACTCCTTACTGTCCGTCATAAGCATAACTGCTTCGGCACAGAGCTGACCGTCTCCCGTATAACCAAGCCTCTCAATATGCGGACAATCCGACGGTACACCACAGTGCATATTGTCAAGCTGAGTGCGAAGATAGGTTTTGTAAAGCCAATTCAGCACCTCGTTATCGGAATCAAAACCGCTTGTTACGGGACAATCGGAGTGAACAACGTTAACTTTTTCAATGCGTGCGTTGTTAGAAAGCTCGATATAACGGAATGCGTGCCAGCAAAAATGAGGATAATACAATTCACCTGCTGTTGTGTGCTTGAAAATCTCCTGTTGAAGCTTGTCGCCGTCGCCGCCGCTGGGATAGAAATCGAGCGTTGAATCAGACTTCAGAGCATCGGCATAACGAACGGTGATTTCCTCACCGTTTTCAATCGGTGTTACAACGGCATAACCGGTAATACCCTCGCCGCAATCATAGATACTTACATCGCCGAAATCCTTGATTTTTACGGCATTTGCAATACGGACAACCTTATCAGCAGGACAGGTCTGAATCATAAGTTCACACTCGGGTGCAGATGATATATTGACCGAACGCCATAAAGAATCATCATAACCGACAGCACTGAAACCCTTTTTAGCAAGCGAATAATCGTGTCTTTCGCCGCCGTAGATACCGTTGTATGTAATTTCACTGTCAGAACATTTAAGGCTCTCATCGCTTAAAATTTCAGCTGAAGAGCCGTCATTATATTCTACATCTATTTTGTAGCAGAGTTTAAGTTCACCGTAGCTTGTCCAGGTCGGGTCACCGTCACCCTCATCAAAAAGATTATACCAGCCGTTACCGAGCATTACAGCAAGCGCATTAACACCATCTGCAAGGTATGAAGTAATGTCATATTCAAGTACGTAGGTACGATAATTCATAATATCCTGGCGGATTTTGTAATGTGCGCTGAGATCACGGTAGCAATACTGCGAAAAAGCCGGCACGAGAAGATCATCGCTGACCTTTCTGCCGTTGATATACAGCTCAAACATACCGAGACCGCAGATTGTGATTTTTGCTTTTTTCACACTTTTTGTGGAAAACTCAGCGCGAAAGAGAGGTGCAACAATACTTTTATCGGCACTTAACCACTTTGCGCCGCCGAAAATATCTTTATGATTCATAATTAAAAACTCCTTCAAAAAAAGCCGAGGAATCCCCTCGGCTTTATTGTTTATTAAAGCTCTGCTATCCAAACAAGATCAAAACTGTCTTCAGGCTCGAGAGAGCAAATGCCGCGTTTCTGCGAAACATCTTCATATCTGATTCTGTCGTCATTTACGCCGTACCAAGGCTCTATGCACACATAAGGTGCGTTGGGCTTTGCCCAGATGCCGAGGAAGGGTGCGTCACCGAAATCAAAACGGACGGTGCGCGGATTTTTGTCACTCTTGAGTGTAACAACATTTGAGTTAAGGTC
>JAZRRT010000177.1:0-3074 GCA_045650985.1 Acutalibacteraceae bacterium
TAAGTTATATTAACAGATTACAAACTAAAAAGCAAGTGTTTTTTTGTATTTTTTTAATTGTTATTAAATTATTCTTTTGTGTATTTTGCCAACTCTTCCCGAAGCCACTCGCAAGCAGCCGCCGCACCGTTATCATCCGCGGGGAATCTCTTTTCGGTCATCAGTTCTTTATCGGTGTTGTCATAAGACTGCCAGCCGATGTAATAGAGAGCAGAAACCTCTTTATCTCCCTCTTCAGGAACAATAACCGTAAGCCTGTAACGAAACTGATCGTCAAAAACGCCGCTGTTCTCTTTGATGGCAACAGAGCCGAAATATGTATTCGGCTTGCCCCATATCGGAACGGCGCCGAGAAGATATTCAAACGTAAGCTCGGGTATCATAGTTTTCTCCTTAATATGCGGCTATTTTGCTTATCAGCGCCTCGCCTCTTGATGCTTCAACAATAACTTTAAAAGCATCGCAACACACCTGTTCTTCGATAATGCGCTTGAAGCCGATTGTAGAATAATTTGAATAAATATTCTCCCAACGTCCGTTGCGGTGAGCACGAAGGCGGAAAGATGCAACACGCTGACCCTTCTCAACATCCTCTTCAAGCTCGAAGAAGCTGATTTCTTTTTCTCCGTCAAGCTCAACCAGATATTCACACTGGGTCGAAGACGTTGCCGTGCGGGTTACTTTTGCACCCTCGCAAAGATTTTTACCGAAGCTTGAACGGATTTTGTCACCAAGCTCTTTTAACCTTTCGATGTCGCGCGGGTCAAACCTGCCGTCAGGCATAGGCGGAATATTGAGGTTAAACGACGTGTTGCCGCCAACCGAATTCATATAAGTCTTGAACAGTCTTTCAAGAGAATGAGGCTCTTCCTCGGGATGGTAGAACCAACCCGGGCGGATTGACATATCAATCTCCGAAGGACAGAAAACAAGACCGTCCGAATAGGCAATGTTCTCAAAAGCACCTATATCCTTGTCACTGTTGTAAGCAAAGTTAAGCTCACCGTCGAGGAGTTTACCCTCGGTCTGCTTTTCGCAGAAGCCGCAAAGCTCACAGGGAACAACCGCCCACTCTGCCGCGCGAACGCTTCCCGACTCGTTACCGCACCAGCGGATATCGGGACCGTCATCCTTAAATACAGCGGCATTGGGCTGATATTTGCGTATAAGTTCAAAATACGACTCAAAGTCATATACCTGCTTTTTGCCGTCAGGGCCTTCACCGCAAGCACCGTCAAACCACACGTAAAAAACTTCGCCGTAGTTTGTCAGAAGCTCCGTGAGCTGAGCACAGTAAAAATCGTTATATTTATCCGTGCCGTAATACTTGCTGTTTCTGTCCCACGGTGAGAGGTAGAAACCGAATTTAATTCCGCCTCTGCGGCAGGCTTCGGCAAGCTCACGCACTACGTCGCCTTTGCCGTTTTTGTACGGACTGTTTTTGATGCTGTGCTCTGTCGTTTCGGTCTGCCAAAGGCAGAAGCCGTCGTGATGCTTTGCTGTAATGACAGCACCCTTCATACCTGCCGATTTTATAGCCTCAACCCAGCTGTCGCAATCAAGCTCGGCAGGGTTGAAAATTGCAGGGTCTTCCTCACCCGTGCCCCATTCCAGACCTGTGTATGTATTGGGGCTGAAATGAATAAACGCATAGAAGGGTGTTTCTTTGAGATGCCGGAGCTGACGCTCACTCGGCGCTACTTTGCCCGCTTTTTCAAAAAATTCAAAAAGCTCACTCATTTAACAGCAGCTTCCTTCTTCTCTTTTGCAGACTTCTTTGTTGCAACAGTATCTGTGTAAAGGTTGTTAACGTTGAGCTTGCCTCTGTGATGATAGGGGCAAACAAGAAGCACAACGTAGACTATCGCGCCACCGATGGTGTTGCAGATAAGGTCTTCCATTGTATCCATAAGTGCCCAACGATACTCATAAGTCTTTGCAGCTACTTCTGCGCCCAGACTCTTGACACCGGCAGGAGCAACATGATCGAAAATGTGGGGCTTGGCAAGGAAATCGTTACCGTATTCAAGCGCCTTGGAAGCAGCTTCGTAATTGTTCCAGTGCTGAGCATCTGAACCGAAGTACTGATCAAGAATAAACTCTACAATTTCCCAAACATTACCGCAAATAAAGGAGAAGCCGAATGATGCAATAACGACAAAGGGAACGTGGCTTCTTATCTTATCGCGGTGCTGCATTGCAACAAGAGCCTCGTAACCGAAGAGAGCACCGGCTGCGCCGCCGAAAATATGGAAAATAAGATCATAAAACTGGAATTTGTAGTAGAAATCGAAATAAGCTCCGCAGAAAGAAGCCATAAAGAAGCCTATAACGGAAACATCCTGAAGGTATGAAGGCAAATATCTCATAAAGTTCTTTTTGCTTGTTGCCTGGCAGATTTCCCAAGCAAACATACCGACAAGGTTAGCAGCCATCTGCTTGACCATCATCGGGTCGCCACCTCTGGATGTAATGCCACCGGGTACCAGCGAATCAATGATACCGAAAATCATAAAGCAGCGGAAAATCCACCACCAAATAATTTCCCATATTTTCGCGTTTTTCGTGAGTCTTGAGAAATAATCTTTTAAAACACTCATACTTTTTTCTCCCTCAAAAGAAAATTTATAATCTCTCGATGAGCGACGCAATCGCGTTCTCATCGTTTGAGCACAGTGTAATATCCGCGGCATTTCGCACACAGTCGAGTGCATTGCTTACCGCAACGCCCATATCGGCACACTCAAGCATAGTGACGTCATTTTCGTAGTCACCTACGCAGATGAGCTTGTCCGAACGCGTGTGATTTTTAAGCCACGAAACCGCATTGTGTTTGCCGCCGTCGAGCGGGTAATATTCCATACCGCCCGGCCAGCTTCGTTCACAGTTGTACCTACCCTTGGCAAACGGAACAAAAAAAGCCCTCGTTTCCTCCGTCAGCTCTTCGCCCGGTAAAGACATACAGGTCATTTTGTAAATTCTGTTACTGCTGTTGATTTCAATATCGTTAAGCTTTGAAAGTTCGCCGCGCTTAATCGGAACAAAGCCGCGGGTTGTATTGACAAGCAACATAG
>JAZRRT010000178.1:0-3969 GCA_045650985.1 Acutalibacteraceae bacterium
TGTTACATATGACTTCCATATGCTTGACGGCAGCACCTATCCCGATACAGTAACAAAGGACGGTATCGGCAACACCGTTAACCTCGAAGATCCCAACGGAATTATCAGCTGGATGAATTCCGTATCATCCGATTTCGACGGAACTCCCGGTGACGGAAGCGGAAACATCACCGTAACCTTTGCAACGTACATTGTTTCGATTTTCCGTAACGTGCTTCTGAAAATAGTAAACATTTTCCAGAGACTTATGGGACTTTAACAGTAAATAATCTTCAGCCTGTGTGATTGATTTGTCACACAGGCTGTCTTTTTATCTTTTATATTGCAAGTGAGGAATATATGTGATAAAATGAATGGCAGTAATTTGAACGGAGCGTAGATTTATGTCTTTTAAAGATTTTTGCGATAAATACGGCAAACAGATAAAGTCAATGTCCCCCAAATACGATATTTTCTATAAAGTGTCCAAAGAAACTCCCATAAAGTTTGAGGACAGTAAAAACGTTTTGCTTTCTGCAGCGGCGATTGCGGATACACATCTTCCTAACAGAGAGGCGGCTGAGGCTAATCTCGGCAACTTTTTTGAGGATTTGTCAAACTCTCCCGAAAAGTTTGACGCTTTTCTTATGGCGGGCGATATTGCCGATTACGGACTCAACGTTGAATATGAGCGTTTTTTCAGACCGCTTGACAAGCAGACGGTTGTGCCGAATACACTCATAACACTCGGCAACCATGATGCAAGATTTTTCTTCAGAAAAAACAGCAAAATTGTAATGGATAAGGTCGAAAAATACCTCAACATCAAAACAAACGGCAAAACTTATTACTCATACGATATAAAGGGCTATACGTTTGTTGTTATGTGTACGGAAAAACGTGTGCTCGAAAAAGCCTACATATCAAAAGAGCAGATGGAATTTATCGACAGCGAGCTTGCAAGAGGCACAAAAGACGGCAAACCCGTTTTCCTTATGTGCCATCAGCCCTTTGCTTATACTCACGGTCTGCCCGAAGTGTGGGAGACGGGCGACCTCGGTGAGCAGAATGATGAGGTAAGAGCGATTGTTGAAAAGCACAAAAACGTTTTCTTTATCAACGGCCATCTTCACGGCGGAATTTGTGACAAGGTTTTTGAAACTCTCAACGAAGAAAACGGTGTTTATTCAATCAGCGTACCCGGTTACAGAAAAGAAAATAATTTCGGAATTACAGATTGCGGTGTCGGCTACTACTTTGAGGTTTATGCAGACAGGATTGTGTTTACCGCAAGAAAATTCCTGACAGGTGATTATTTTACCGGCGAATATACAAAGCAGGAATACAAATTCAAATAAAACCAAAGAGCTGTTTCGGTTGGACAAGCAACGAAACAGCTCTTCTTTTATTCTTTTACGTTTCCCGTGTGTATCTTTTCTATCCTGTACGGTGCGTCAAAGCTGTTGCCTTTCATTTCAACCTCGCGCAGATATTCGAAATGCAGAAGGTGAGTGCCGCAGACAGCGTTTTCAAATCTGTTATCCGTAAGTGTAAGCTTGCCGTGCACGTATTGCTCTGAGTTTTCGTCCATAACTTTAGGCGAGTAACGTATTGCGGGTGCTCCGGGATACATCTTGGCGTAGCTGCAGTTGCTCAGCAGATTGTTGCGGAAGATAATTTCGTTGGTGTAGCCGGATTCATACCAGAAGTTGCAATCGTCTTCAATCAGCAGTGCAGGTCCCCACACATTTTCAAAGCGGTTGTTTTCGATAATAACTTCGCCGCGTGTTGTGCAGAGTATGCCTCTGCCGCAGGTAAGCCCGAAGTTGCAGTTTCGAATACAGACGTTCGGTGTCCAGGTTGCGTTTTCGACCACATCTTTGCCGATTTCGGCTTTCGGAAGCTCGGAATCAAGCTCAACGTAAATATCGGTGTCATTAATTCTTGTAAAGCTTAGCACCTTTGCAGTGGCGTACGGGATGAGCGTATTCCACTTGATAAAGTCGATTTCATCACCTTTTTCAAAGGCTTGAAATCCCCAGCTCTCATCGTGCATAAACCGCAGTGTTAAGCCGTTTTTGTCAGGGTTTGTATCCGTGATACGCAGGTGTGTGCCGTGCACGTTGATAAAATCGTCGTGAGCACCGCCTGCTTTGCAGCTTTCGACAAGCAAATTGCCTTTACACCCTGAGAACTGAAAGAAGTCTGCCGTGCTTGCCGCCGTCCTGCCTTCAGCAGGCGTAAAATCGCAGTTTTTGTATGTAATGCCGTCGCAAAACTGTGAAACCATACCGAGTCCGTGCATAAATTTTACGCGCAGATTTTCAAAGATAAGGTTCTTACAGCGTTGAAAAAGGCTGCCTGTCTGGTCACGCACAATATTGCGCGATTGGATTATTGCACCCGTCGGAAAATAAACGTCTTTGTTTTTCAGTTCAACGCTAAGCGTGTGATTACCTCCGTCTTCAATTTTTGAAAATTCAAGGTCATCGCGTCTGAAATCACGAAAGAGTCCCGTTTCGGGGTCGAGAAGCTTAATATGACGTCGGCTTTTGAAATAGTGGTCTTCCCAGTACGGTTTTCCGCTTGCATCGGGTTCACCGTGCCATATCAGCCCGTTATCTTCCAATCTGTATAAGCAGTCATCGTTAATCTTTATTTTGCAGATGCCGTTGTTGTTGGAAAGTACCGTAAATTCCGCCATCGTCGGGCAGGCGTAATCAACCGTTAAGTTTCTTACCGTTATGTTGCGGCAACGGTCAAAAAGCAGGGGAGTCATTTTTCCGTGCACAAGCACGGTTGCGCCGTTACCCTCAACCGTAATGTCGGATT
Organism: Acutalibacteraceae bacterium; assembly: GCA_045650985.1. Taxonomy (GTDB): domain Bacteria; phylum Bacillota; class Clostridia; order Oscillospirales; family Acutalibacteraceae; genus UBA8612. Next base: position 2,812 of record JAZRRT010000178.1, read on the forward strand.
TGTCTTTGAGGTACATTGCCGTGTATCTTCTGCCTGTCGGGTTTTCGTGTTGCTTTGCCGTGTTGGAGCAGTAGTATCCGTCGAGCGTGAACGAATCGTCCTGCCTGACGTGATATATTCTGCCTTCTTCAAGGGACAGCGTGTCGCCGCTGTTCAGTTTTTTAAATAACGTGCTCAGTTCATTCATTTTGCTGTCTCCTTTAAGTTGATAAGCGTATTATACTTCACCTGCTCTGAAAACACAATCCTTTACTAACCGTTTTATTTATGATAAAATGATGGCAGTATTCAGTTTGGGAGATGGTGAAATGAAAAGACTTCTTTGTGTAATGCTTTGTGAGATATTGTCTGTCGGCATTATGCCTTGTGCTTTGCTGAAGAAGGGGAGCGCAGCGCGGTGATTTGCTCTACAAAGAGCACGTCATGCTTGGGAATATAACGTTTGTCGAAATGAGTTAGGAGGAAATCATTTTCGGTGTGCTTCGGCCCCTCTGTAAAATGATGGCTTTCTTCGGCAGAATATATACGAATATTGCGTAGAGATGAAAGGAGAATAAGCTGTGACTTTTACAAGTTTGTTAAGGTTTCTGATGGCATTTATTATGGTGCCGTATTATCTCTTTAATTATGTTTTTAACGATTATGCTTACCCTGCTGTCAGTGCTTCGGGTGCATATCTCTTTTGTTACTTTGTCGGCAATGAGGTGCATGAACAGACTCTGCATTTCGCAGTAAGCACGGACGGCTATAATTTTAATGCTCTCAACGGTAACGAAGCTGTTATTGAGCAGACAAAGGGCACCGGCTGTGTGCGTGACCCTTACATTCTCAAGGGTGTTGATGAAAAAGGTAAGGATTGTTACTTTATTATCGCAACCGATATGAATGCGCTTGAGGGTTGGACTTCAAATCACTGCCTTATTACATGGAGGTCGTACGACCTTGTTAACTGGACGGATGAAACCGTAATAGATATACGTATGTTTGAAGGCTTTGAAAATACGAACAGAGCGTGGGCACCTCAGGCTATATGGGACAGCGAAAAAGGTATGTATATGGTCTACTGGGCAACCTCTACGCTTGAGAATGATTGCGCAGGTCACTACTATGCCTATACAAAGGATTTCAAGACTTTTGAAACAGAGCCGCAGGTGCTCT
>JAZRRT010000179.1:0-8540 GCA_045650985.1 Acutalibacteraceae bacterium
AGTTTTCAAGCTCTTCAAATCTTTCGTTGATTTCAGCGGCAGTTATCGTCTGCTCAGCAAGTGTGATTTCAAACGGATCCTTGCCTGCCTGCTGAAGTGCTTCAAGCTTCTCGAGGCGGATTGCACGCTGTTCGTTGGTGCTTATTTCTTCAACTTCCTCAACGGGAGTTGCGTTTACATTTTCTTCTGCCATTTTGATTATCCTCTCAAAATTGATTACTTTACAATCTTAACAATTTCGTAGTTGATAGCTCCGCCGGGTGCTTCAACCTGAACAACATCGCCGGGAACCTTGCCCATAATTGCCTTGCCTGCGGGTGATTCGGCAGAGATATAGTTTTCGTCTGTTGTGGATTCGTTTTCGCCAAGGATAACGTAATCGTCCTCCTCGCCGTCATCGAGGTCTTTAAGTGTGATGACTGAGCCGACGTGAACCGTGCCTGCAGCAGACTCACTGATGATGATTGCATCCTTGAGGATACCTTCAAGCTCTGTGATTCGTGCTTCAAGACGACCCTGGTCGTTCATCGCCTCATCGTATTCTGCGTTTTCTGAAAGGTCACCGTGTGAACGAGCCTCTTTGATGTCTTCGGCAGCTTTGTTTCTGCCTTCCGTCTTGAGATATTCAAGCTCCTGCGCGAGTTTTTCATAACCCTCTCTGGTAAATTCCTGTGCCATTTATCTGTCAATCCTTTCAAAAATAAAACTTTCGTTTATTAAGATTCATAATATTATATAATGCAAGCCAATTAATGTCAAGCAAAAGATGTTTCCGAGTTTTTACTTTAGCGCTGTAAATTTTTAAAATATTTCATTGCTTTTATCAGTTTTATGTGTTAAAATCATTTAGAACAAATTTTTTGGAGGTATTTTATCGTGCCCCACAACATAAGAGAAGATGACAACATAAAATTTCTTATCGAGGCTATACTTGAACTCCGCTCACTCGACGAAGGCTACGATTTTTTCGAAGACCTTTGCACAATGACAGAGCTTAAATCAATGTCACAGCGCCTTGTTGTGGCAAAGATGCTCCGCGACAAGAGAGTATACAGCGAAATAGTCAAGGACACAGGTGCAAGCACAGCTACAATCAGCCGTGTTAACCGCTCACTCATCTACGGCTGCAACGGCTACGAAGAAATCTTCAACCGTCTTGCAAAAAAGGACGAGGAATAATATGAGCGGGTACAGCTTTTTCTCCTCTGTCTACGACACGCTGACCGAAAACGTTAATTATTCCGCCCGTGCGGACTACATTGCCGACCTACTTGCCGACAACGGTATCGAGGGCGGCATTTTGCTTGACCTTGCCTGCGGCACAGGCACGCTGAGCATAGAAATGGCAAATAAAGGCTTTGAGGTTATCGGCGTAGATGCAAGCGCAGATATGCTGAGCGTTGCGATGAACAACGCTTACGAAAGCGGCAAAAACATTCTGTTTTTGTGTCAGCCTATGCAGCAACTTGACCTCTACGGCACTATAAATGCCGCAATCTGCACGCTTGACAGCATAAACCACCTCACAGACCCGAAAGACGTCCAAACCGCATTTGACAAGGTATCCCTCTTTACAGAGCAGGGCGGCATTTTTATATTTGACGTCAACACCGTATACAAACACCGTGAAATACTTGCAGACAACACATTTGTCTATGATATGGACGACGTGTACTGCGTATGGCAGAATTCACTCGACAAAGATACCGACACGGTGCAGATTGACCTTGACATATTTGAGCAGATTGATGACGGCGTATACGAGCGTATGCAGGAGAGCTTTTGCGAGCGCGCATATCCCCTGTCCTTGATTCAGGAAATGCTCGGCAAGGCAGGGCTTGAAACCGTTGCTGTTTACGACGAGCTGAGCCGCGAAGAGCCGAAAGAAACATCCGAAAGATTATTTATAATTGCGAGGAAGATATAAATGGGAAGAATAATCAGAACAATATCCACAACGGGTGAGGTTGTTGCAATCGCCGTTGATGCAACTGATATAGCAGAAAGAGCACAGCAGATTCATCAGACTTCAGCCGTAACATCCGCCGCACTCGGCAGACTGCTCGCCGCCGCATCAATGATGGGCAATATGCTCAAGGGCAAGGATGACACCCTTACACTCAGAATAAACGGTGACGGCCCTGCCGGCTCAATCATCGCTGTTTCGGACAGTGACGGTAACTGCAGAGGCTACGTTGCAAACCCCGTTGTTGAAATTCCACTCAACAACAAAGGCAAGCTTGACGTTTCCGGTGCAATCGGCAACGGCTCACTTACCGTTATGAAAGACCTCGGTCTCAAAGAGCCTTATATTGCACAGATTCCGCTCGTATCGGGCGAAATTGCCGAAGATATAACAAGCTACTACGCAGTCAGCGAGCAGACACCCACCGTATGCGCACTCGGCGTGCTTGTCAACCCCGACCTTTCAATCAGAGCGGCTGGCGGATTTTTGATTCATCTTCTCCCCTTTACGAGTGAAGAGACGATAGACGCCGTCGAGCGCGGACTTCAGGGGCTGCCGTCATTCACGCAGATGCTTTCCGCAGGTATGACGCTTGAAGAAATATGCAAGCGTGCATTGCCTGAATTTGAGCTTGACATACTCGACGAGAGTGCTCCCGAATACCGTTGCAACTGCTCTAAAGAAAGAGTAGAAGCAGCACTTATCAGCACGGGAAAATCAGAACTTGAAGATATGGCAAAGGACGAAAAGACAGAAGTCACCTGCCATTTTTGTGACAAGGTATATAGCTTTACAAGCAAAGATTTGCTTGCGCTGAGCAAAAAGACAAGCGAAGAATAATTACCCAAAAAATTACCCCGACAGTTTTTGCGCTGTCGGGGATTTTTATTTTATCTATGCTGCGTTTTTCTCAAAAACAAATTCATTGTCAATTACTTTGCAGATGCAACTGTCGCCTGTGATAATTTTTCCTTCAAGCATTTCTTCGGATAACTTATCCTCAATTTTGGACTGAATTGCTCTGCGAAGCGGTCTTGCACCGTACACGGGGTCGAAGCCTGCATCGGCAATTTTGCTGACGGCTTCATCGTCGAACTCCAGCTTGATTTCAAGCGTTGCCACGCGCTGCGTAAGGTTAACAAGCATCCGTTTTGCAATTACAACAATGTCATCCTTCTTAAGCTTGCGGAAAACGATTATATCATCAACACGGTTGAGAAACTCGGGGCGGAATGCGTTTTTCAGTTCACCCATAACGGCTTCCCGGATTTTTTCATCGCTCATCGAACCACCTTTTTCGCTTCCGAAACCAAGTGAAGCCGAGCCGCTTCCGGCAATCTGCTTTGCGCCGATATTTGAGGTCATAATGATAATGCAGTTTTTGAAATCGACCTTTCTGCCTTGTGAATCGGTGAGGATTCCGTCATCAAGAATTTGCAAAAGCATATTGAACACATCAGGATGTGCCTTTTCAATCTCATCAAAAAGCAGAACGGAATACGGTTTGCGACGAACACGCTCCGTAAGCTGACCGCCTTCATCATATCCGACGTAACCGGGCGGCGAACCGACAAGGCGTGACACCGTGTGCTTTTCCATATACTCGGACATATCGAGCCTTATCATCGCATTTTCATCACCGAACATAGCGGCAGCCAGCGACTTGCAAAGCTCTGTTTTACCTACGCCCGTAGGGCCTAGAAAGATAAACGAACCCGTGGGTCTCTTAGGATCTTTCAATCCTACCCTGCTTCTTCTTATAGCTCGTGAAACCGCTCTTACGGCTTCATCCTGGCCGACAATGCGCTCATGAAGTTCGGACTCCATATTGAGAAGTCTGTGGCTCTCCTCCTGCGTAAGCTCGACCACGGGAATACCCGTCCAGTCTGCGACAATCTGAGCAACCTCGTTTGAAGTCACCTCGCCGGACATACTCGAGCTTCTCTGCTGCCAATTTTCTTTTTCTTCGCGCAGATTGATTTCAAGCGCGCGTTTTTCATCGCGCAAAGCGGCGGCGCGTTCGAAATTCTGCGAATTTACGGCAGACGAAAGCTCATCCGAAAGCGACTTTATCTTCTCCTCAAGCTCTTTCAAATCAGGCGGGGCTGTAAAGGCACGAAGCCTTACACGCGAAGCCGCTTCATCCACAAGGTCAATTGCCTTGTCCGGCAGAAATCTGTCGCCGATATAGCGTGTTGACATCTTAACAGCCGCCAGAATACCTTCATCCGTTATCTTCACCTTATGATGAGCCTCGTATTTATCTCGAAGACCTTTGAGAATTTCAACCGCTTCCTCCTCACTCGGCTCGCCGACAGTGACAGGCTGAAATCTTCTTTCAAGTGCGGCATCCTTTTCTATATGCTTGCGGTATTCCTCAAGTGTTGTGGCACCTATAACCTGAATCTCACCCCTTGCAAGCGAGGGCTTGAGGATGTTTGCAGCATCAACCGCACCCTCTGCTGAGCCTGCACCGATAAGTGTATGCAGCTCGTCAATAAACAAAATGACGTTACCGCATTTTGCAACCTCTTCAAGCGCCGTTTTTATGCGCTCTTCAAAATCGCCCCTGTATTTTGTGCCTGCAACCATACCGGTAAGGTCAAGCGAAACAATACGTTTTCCTGCGAGTGTTTCAGGTACTTCGCCTGCGGCAATTTTGAGTGCAAGCCCCTCGGCAATTGCCGTTTTGCCTACACCCGGCTCACCGATAAGGCAGGGATTGTTCTTTGTTCTGCGCGAGAGAATCTGAACAACTCGTTCTATCTCCTTCTCTCTGCCGATTACGGGGTCGATTTTATTCTGAACGGCAAGTGCCGTCAGCTCTCTTCCGAACTGGTCAAGCGTGGGCGTTGCGGATTTTGTTGTTTTCTCGTTTTGCTTTTCTTTGGGTTGTCTGCCGTCTGCATTACCGCTGACAGCCTTCGCAACATCACTCAGAACATCCGATGCCGAAACACCGAGCTTACTGAGAATACTTACCGCACAATTTGATCCTTCCTTTAAAAGTGACATAAGCAGATGCTCCGTGCCGGTGTAGCTGTGCCCTGCAGAGCGCGCGGCGGCAATTGCAAGCTCAACGATATACTTGAGCCTCGGCGTAAAATCGTCCGGCACGAGCACGGTTGGTGTACCGATGCCAACCGTCGACCTGAGCACGTTTTCAACGTCCTCTGAAATTATGCCTCTTGAATTGAGGGCAAGGCAGGCAACTCCGCCGTCGCTGTTGAGCAAGCCTGCAAGCAGGTGCTCACTGCCGACATAAGTATGTCCCATTCCCTCTGCTGTTTTGATTGCGCTGTTGAGCGCGGTATTTGCTTTTTCCGTAAAACCTGTAAACTTATACATATAAAATCATTACTCCTTCCACAAAGTTATGATATTATAAAGCCTCTCTTACAGCCTTTGCTCTCAGCTCATCACGCTGAGCCGCATCAAGATTTTTGCCCTCCCTTGCGTTTATTGTTGCAGGCTGCATATCAACCATCAGCTCGTTAAGTTTTTCCATACTGACCTCAATCAAGCCCTGTGCCGCACCGAGACGCACGAGAGAAGCGAGCTGCATAAATTCTTCTCCGCTGAGAAGCCTTGCATTTTTCAGTATGCCCAGCGCTCTGAAAATCTTATCCTCCCAAACGGGATTTCTGAGCATCTGCTCTCTTATTGCAAGCTCCTGAGCCACAAGCTGCTGAGCAATTGACTTAAGGTTGTTAAGTGCCGTTTCTTCGCTGATGCCGAGAGTTACCTGATTGCTGAGCTGATACATATCTCCGCTGGGAGATGAGCCCTCGCCGTATGCACCGCGGATTATAAGACCGAGTTTAGAAACCGTTGCGGCAATTTTTGTTATTTGACCGCTCTTGCTTAAACCCGGCAGATGAAGCATAACCGAAGCCCTCATTGCCGTGCCGAGATTCGTCGGGCATTGAGTAAGGAAGCCTATGCGCTCATCAAATGCAAGTTGCAGCTTTGATGCAACGGCGCTGTCAAGTCTGTCCGCACGTTTATAAGCGCTGTCGAGCGCCAGACCCGATTCCATAACCTGAAGCCTTATATGGTCCTCTTCGCATAACATAATACTTACCGATTCATCATCAGAAATCAAAAGCGCTCTGCCGCTGACTGAGCTTGCAAACTCAGGGCTTATCAGATGCCTTTCCGCAAGAGAAATCGCCTGCGCCCTTGTGAGGCTTTCCATTTCGATATAGCTTAAATCCTCGTCACATCCGCCGAGCAATGCGTCACGCACAAGCTCACTAATCTGCTTTTTGCCTGCTGCATTCAATTTTGCAGGGAACGGATATTCCTCAAGGTTTCTTGCAAGCCTTATGCGCGTGCTTACAACAACCTCGCTTTTTTCGCCGTTACCGATATACCACTTGCTCATGCGTTTTCGCCTCCTTCAATATCTCTTATTTCGTCACGGAGCTTTGCGGCAAGCTCAAACTCCTGCTTTTCGACAGCTTCACCGAGCTTTGCCTTAAGCTGTGCAATGCGTTCTTCCTTGGTAGGTTCCTTTTTTTCTTCACGCACCGTTTCAATTTTCTTGCCTGAATGCACCGCTCTGCCGTGGATACGTTCAAGTGACGGTGCCAGCTTATCAAAGAACACCCTGTAACATTCGGCACAACCTACCTGACTGTCACGCACAATGTCGTTGAACGAATTTCCGCATTTGGGGCAACGCACTATCTTTGTACCGATAGCCTTCTTATTGACATCGCCGAGCAAATCACCGAAGAAATCACTCAGACTCAGCGGTGCAAAGCCCGAAAACATATCCGTAAATCCGAGCTCGCCCGCACACTGTGAGCAAAGGTGATGCTCCGTTGTGTCACCGTTGACAACACGCTTGATGTGCGTTGTTGCCTGTACTTTTCCGCAATTCTGACATACCATAACAATACTCCTCCTTATTAATTCCTTTTATATGGTCTGCAGCAGCATTTGTTTGAATACTGCGGCTCTTACTGCATCTCTCTGCTGAGGTGACAGCTCGCGGTAACAACCGTCGAGAACTGCCGCCAACATAATTTTTGCTGACTGCTTTGAGATAATATCTGCATTTACAAGATTGATTATATGCGCACGCGCAGTCTTTTCATCAATTGATGCGCCAATGTGATTGACAACGTGCATAACAAGTGCACCCGGCGTATTGTGGGTTGCGCGGGTGATACGGATGTATCCGCCGCCACCTCGCCTGCTTTCAACGATATAGCCCTGCTCCGGTGTAAAGCGCGAGGATATAACGTAGTTTATCTGACTGGGAACACAGCCAACCATCTGTGCAAGCTCGTTGCGCTGCATTTCGGCGCTGCCGTCTGCCTCAAGCATATCCATAATAAGCTGGGCGATGGTATTACTGATATTCACTTCGCTCACTTCCTTTCGGATTTGACTTTGACTTTCTTTGACTTTGACTATATTGTATCCGATTCTGACCTTATCGTCAAAGGTCAATAAAGGTCAAATAAGTTTTGTTTTCAGCCAATTTTTAAAATTAGCTCCGTATTTCTCCGTTTTTCTTCGATTATCTAAAAATTTGACCTTTCTTGACCTTTGACAAAAATCAAACACCGCAGACCTGAGCACACGGAACTGCGGTGTTATTTTTTCATCCCGAGAAGGCAATATTTATCGGGATTAACACAAACTCTGTTTTTTACTTTTGATTATTCAGCATTCTTATTACGCTTACGCAGGAGGAGTGCAAGCGCACCTGAACCGCCGAGCAACGCAACGGCAACGCCTGCCGCGCCGAGTGAAACGCCCGTATCGGGAATTTCAACTTCCTCGCTGTTTTCTTCGTTGTCAGAAGGCACGGTTGTTACAGGTTTTGAAGAGTTGTTGCCGAAAATGAGGTCATTAAGCCAACCAAGCAGATCACTTGAAGTAATGCCGTTGATTATATCCTCATAGCCGAGTCCCATTTCCTCAAGTTTTTCGTAAAGAGCATCCGAATAAGCAGGAATATCGGTGATGGTTTCTACTCTCGGCAGACCGAGTGCCTCATTGATATCATTGAGCGCATCCTTTACCTCGTTAAGGTCAATCTTGCTGAGAAGGCTGACAATCAGAGCAATTACGTCCTCTTTGTCCGGTGCCTGAGTTGAATCTTCGGAGGATGAAGATTCTTCGGTTACTTCCTCCTCGGTCGTGTTTTCTTCGGAAGAAGCTTCTTCTGAAGTAACTTCTTCGCTGGCTTCTTCAGATGTTGACTCTTCAACTGTTGTGCTTTCAGCAGTTGTGTTTTCCTGTGTTGACTCTTCCTCACCGTTGACAGCAAAAGCTGTCACACACAGCGAAAAACACATTGCCGCAGCAATCAGAAGCGAAAGAAGTTTTTTGATGTTCATTTGCATTTTCCTTTCCTTATTTGATTTGTGCGAAACTCTTTCGTTCGACAAACAAATACTAACATCCGACACTTCTTGCCGTCAACGCACAAATAATGGAAAAGCGCCCGACCAAACAGTCGGGCGCATCTGCTTATCCGTAAATTTCTGCCATTGCTTCTTCATCAAACTCACGGTTTTTGAAGTAGTATTTTTTATCGTCATCCGTTATTTCA
>JAZRRT010000180.1:0-3499 GCA_045650985.1 Acutalibacteraceae bacterium
AACTTTTATCAGTCGTCAACTGCAATGTCAAGGTTTGCTTTGATTCTTGCCTTGGGTGCGGGCGGAGCAACGGGTGCAGGTGCAACGGGCATAACAGGGGAGTCATCTTCCTCTGCTTCGTCAGCCTTATCTGCAAGTGAATTATCGTCAAATTTTGCTCTGACCTTTGCTTCAAGTTCTTCACGCAGTGCCTTGTTTGTGCGGATAAGCTCTTTTACGTTGTCACGTCCCTGGCCGAGTCTCTCATCGTTGTATGAGAACCAAGCACCGCTTCTGTGTACAATATCAAACTGAACGGCAAGGTCAAGGATTTCGCCTTCAACTGTTATACCCTTACCGAACATAATATCAAACTCTGCGGTCTTGAAGGGGGGAGCAACCTTGTTCTTGACAATTTTTGCCTTTGTGTGGCTGCCGATAAATTCACCGCCGGGGCCTTTAAGCTGCTCAACCTTGCGTACGTCAATACGCATTGATGCGTAGTATTTGAGTGCACGACCGCCTGTTGTAACCTCGGGGTTGCCGTACATAACGCCGACCTTCTCACGAAGCTGGTTGATGAAGATAAGAATTGTGTTTGATTTTGAGATTGCACCTGCGAGCTTACGCAGAGCCTGAGACATAAGTCTTGCGTGAAGACCTACGTGTGAGTCGCCCATTTCGCCGTCGATTTCGGCACGGGGAACAAGGGCGGCAACGGAGTCGACAACAACTACGTCAAGCGCACCGGAACGTACGAGTGCTTCGGTAATTTCGAGAGCCTGCTCGCCGTTGTCGGGCTGAGAAACAAGAAGTGAATCTATATCGACACCGAGATGTGAGGCGTAGACAGGGTCAAGTGCGTGCTCAGCATCGATGAAAGCTGCTTCGCCGCCTGCTTTCTGAGCTTCGGCAACAACGTGAAGCGCAAGCGTAGTTTTACCGGAAGATTCGGGACCGTAAATCTCTACAATTCTGCCGCGGGGGAGACCGCCGATTCCCGTTGCGCTGTCAAGCGTGAGTGAACCGGTTGAGATAGCTTCTACATTGAGTCCGCAATTCTGACCAAGGCGCATAATTGCACCTTTACCGTAGCTTTTTTCAATCTGCTTGAGTGCAGTTTCAAGTGCGCTGTTTTTGTCTGCAATTCTTACGGTTGTTTTCTCTGCCATATAATCATCCTCCGATAAAGCATAGTACAAATGTTCGATAACTGAGCTGATTATAACCTTTTGCACAATAATTGTCAAGCATTTTTCTACATTCTGCGAAAAATTTTTTCAGCATCGTAAATACCCTTGCAATTTGTATTGTTTTCGTTTATCATTGTAATAATCATTATAATGCAGGGAGTACTTCTGTGTATACTGTATCTGTGAATTTCGCTGATTCAAACGGTAAGATAAAGCTGATGCAAAGCAGATTTCAATAGAATTTAACTGCTGAAACTCCGATTATGAATCTCGGTTTATCTCTTTTCGATACGTATCTCATAAAACTTATGACTATATAATTAAAGGTGAAATATTATGATTATTGATGAGTTGGTATCACTTTCAAATCTGTACGGTTCCAATGAAGAACTTGTACTTGCCGGAGGCGGCAATACCTCGGCAAAAGACGGCGACGTTATGTATATCAAAGGTTCAGGCACACAGCTTGCAACCATCACAGCTGACGGCTTTGTAAAAATGAACAGAGCGGCGCTGGCTGAAATTTTTACAAAGGAATATCCGACTGATGATGATGCCCGCGAGGCACAGGCACTTGCCGACCTTACGGCTGCGAAAATGCCCGGCGAAGAGAGCAAGCGTCCCAGTGTAGAAACTCTTCTGCACAGTCTCTTTCCTCACAAATTTGTTTTTCACGTGCATCCTGCTTTGGTCAACGGTCTTACCTGCTCCGTAAACGGTGAGCAAGCTGCAAAGGAGCTTTTCGGCGAAGGTTTTGTCTGGGTTGAATCCTGCAAGCCGGGTTATACACTTTCCAAAATCTGTTTTGATAAGATGACCGCTTATAAGGCACAGACAGGTAATGATGCCGATATGCTTCTCCTTCAGAATCACGGTATTTTTCTTGCTGCCGATACCACGCAGGAAATAGGTGATAAGTTGGCTTGTGTTATGTCAAAGCTCAATGCCGCCGCCGTGCGTGAGCCCGATTTCGACAGCGGCGATTACGACGGCGAAAAGGCGCAGAAGTGCTTTGAAGTTATTTATGAGCTTTACGGCGATGATGCTGTTATTACTTACGAGCCGAGTGTTGAGGCGCTCCGCTTTGCCGAAACTCCCGAAACGGCTGCCGCTTTGATGAAACCTTTCACACCCGATCATATCGTTTACTGCAAGGCTGAGCCTGTGTACGGTTTCTGCCAGGGCTGCATCAGAGGCGCTGTAAACGAATATCTTGAATCTCACGGTTTTATGCCTAAGATTATCATTATCAGCGGATGCGGTTTCTTTGCAGTTGATCTTACACCCAAGGGCAGTGAAACGGCAGCAATGCTCTTCAATGATGCACTGAAAGTTGCAACATATTCCGAATCTTTCGGCGGACCTCTGCATATGACGGATGAGCTTTCCGATTTTATCACAAACTGGGAAGTTGAATCATACAGACAAAAACAGAACGCATAAATATATTTTCAGGAGAATTTTGCGATGTATTACAGTATTGAAAACGATTATCTCACCGCACAAATTGACGATATGGGCGCGCAGCTTCATTCACTTGTAACAAAGGATGACGGTTGCGAGTATCTTTGGCAGGGCAACCCGGATATCTGGTACGGTCAGGCTCCGGTGCTTTTCCCCGTCATCGGTCAGCTTTATGAGGATAAGTTCCGTTATGACGGTGCGGAATATCCGCTTGCAAAGCACGGTTTTGCGCGTAAAATGCTTTTCGAAGCTTCAGACGTTGAAGGTGCAAGGGCTGTTTTTATCCTTCGTTCAAATGATGAAACGCTCAAGATGTTTCCGTTTGCTTTCGAGCTTGAGGTATGCTTTGAGCTTGTCGGCAGAGCAATCAAGGTGACGCACACCGTGACAAACCTCGACGCTAAAAAAATGTATTTCTCACTCGGTGCTCATCCCGGATTCAACTGTGAAATCGGTGATTACCTTGAGTTTGAAGAGAGTGAAGAGGGTGCACAGGTTGAGAAAATCGATAAAGAAAACATAATCATCGGCACAAAGTTTGACGTTGAGCTTGAAGAGGGCAGACGTCTGCGTCTTACACCCGATCTCTTTGCAGAGGATGCTCTTATCTTCTCAGAACTTAACTCAAACGTTGTCACACTTAAAAGTGATAATCACTCACGCACCGTCCGTTTCGATTTCGGCGATGCACCCTTCCTCGGTATCTGGGCAAAGCCGAATGCACCTTATGTTTGCATCGAGCCCTGGTGCGGCGTAAACGATTCACAAATTAAGAAAAATGACTTTTCAGAAAAAGACGGCATCAACTTAATCGGTAAAGGCGAAAGCTGGAATTTCACATGGACTGCTGAATTTTCTGAATA
>JAZRRT010000181.1:0-3841 GCA_045650985.1 Acutalibacteraceae bacterium
AAACATCATTATTGAGCACACCGAGAATACGGACAAGAAGCAGAGCGATATTGTCGCACTTTACTTCAACCGCTTCGGATTTGATGTTGACAAGCGGAGCAAGCTCGGTTTCGTCGGTTATGCTCATAACAGCTTCGCCCATATCTTTGCCGAATTCCTTTACATATTCAAGACCAAGCTCAAAGTTGCGCAGAACATCATCAAGCTTTTCGCAGGTGATAAGTCCTCCGATAGCTCCGTTTATGAAAACGACGTTTGCGCCGCCCGTCTGCTCAACCATTTCCTTTTCCATATATGCAGGGAAATCTGCGCTGACAACGGTTGTTCTTGCTCCGAGACATTCGGCGTGACATGCAACATTCACTATATAAGTGTCATCGCTGCCGTCTGTCGGGTCAAAGCGAAGTCTTGTGAGAGTTGCGTCGTAATCAACAGGATTTCTCGTGTCGATAAGAAGCCCTTCGGATTCTGCAGTGCCTAAATAAAGTACACCGTCCTTGCGGTTTTCGTATGCGGCAATAATTGCATTGGCGGTTTTCGTTTTGAGGTCATTCATAAACTTCTCATTCTTACCGTCAGAAAGGAAGTTCTTGCCCCAAAGTCCTTGCGTATCAATAGCGGAATGGGTATGGGTTGCACAGATGTTGATTGATTTGAGATTGGGTATTTTGCCGCTGTCGATAACAATTTTTCTGATATCGTTAATGTCCTTACGGCTGATGCCTACGCAGTCAATCGCACAGATAACAACGCCGCCTCTGCCCGTATTATCGTCAAGATAAGCCGCCTTTGCGTACATATCGTCAAGCACAGACTTTGCAGGGTTGTTCGGATTGTAACCTGCGATATAGTATTTGTCTGCCGTAATGTCATCGGGCGTAAGAACACTGCTTGCAAAGCCTACCGTCCATTTTTCACCTGCCGTATCCGAAAACACGGTATCGCCCTTGAGCATATATTCCGAGGCTTCTTCAACGCTCGTATAGGTTGAATTGGGAACAAAAAGCAGAATCAGCGAAAGCAGACCTGAGATAATCCCTTTCACAATATCGGGCAGCTTGAGAAAACGCATAAATTCCATTTTTATTTGCTCCATTCATTTAAAAGCTCAAAGAATGCTTTTGAAAATGCAGATGCACTTTTTGAACCTGTTGAAACTGTTTCCTCGTAGTGACCTTCGCTGCCCGATGAGCTGTAATCGTTATCGGGAACGATGTAACCTACAGCATCATTGCAAAGGCCGAAAACAAGGACTTCATCATCCTCGCCAAAATGAGTTGCAATACCCTCGTAGGGATATTCGGTACCTGTGAAGGAATCCTCAGCAGACAAAAATCCGCCGTAAACAATTTCGGGAATGACCTCACCGGGAGCTTCAACAATCTTTATATTCTTACCTATTTCAACATAGCCTATTTCGCTTGACATATACACCTTGCCGTTTTCCTTGAAAGGATGAACGTTGCACATATCGCTGCTTGCAACAAGAAGGAAAATAAAGTTGTTTACCTCGAAATCAACCTGAGCGTGTTTAACATTGAGGATAGGCTCAACAACCTCGGCTTTTTCGGCAAGTCCATAAAGAATATCCGCAACAATATTGCTGTATTCCTGCATTTTTTCAAAGGCGGAAAGGTCTTCGGGAATACCGTTCTGAGGGCCCATATCAGTGTGGATAGCGCCGCCTATTGCACCCTGAATGAATATGAAATCTGCATTCCTTTCAGTAGTAACTTCTTTTTCAACGTAATACGGGAAATCAGCGGAAAGCTTTGAATTGCTCCATTCAAGATGAATGGGATGAGCGCCGAAATTAGCTATGTAAATTTCTTTTTTGCCGCTGTCATTGGGAACAAAACGGAACAGATGAATTTTTTCATCAATCACACGGGGAGCTCTGCCATCCCAGAACATATCGGGATAAGCGTCGGCGGCATAATAAAGAGTACCCTCTGTGCGATTATTATATGCTTCTCTGATTGCATCGGCGGTTTTCTGAACCACGGCTTCTATATATTCTTCGTTTCTGCCGCTATTGGGAATATTGCCCCACAAGCCCTGAGTATCAATAGCACTGTGAGCGTGGGTTGAACCGACGTCAATGCTGATAAGCTTGCCGTCACCTGTGATATCGCTGAGCTTTTCACGGATATCCTTGATATCGGCATTCATAAAGCCAACTGTGTCAATCCATGCAAAAGCCGCAGCTCCCCTGCCCGAATTATCGTCGAGCACAACTGCTCTTACGCACAGTTCGTCAATAACACCCGTTGCTTCCTGTGCGGGGAATTTGAGGAAGCCGCCGAGGAAATAACGTGTTTTGTCAACGTCATCGGGAGTAAGAACTCTGCGTGCAAAGCCTGCCGACCAGCATTCTGATTCGGCTTCATCAATAAACTCTTTGCTTCCGTCAAGGAAGTTTTCCGCAATTTCTGTAACAGGTCTTTCGTCATAGCCTGTTTTGGTAACACTCTGAAAAACTGCAACCAAAAGAGTCGGAAGTCCTAAAAGCACCGCCAGAATTGCTGATACCCATCTGATAATAATTGCCATTGTAATATCTCCTTTTATTTATTTTTTCAGGTTTTTAATTTCTTCACGGATGTTTATATCGTTTGAAAGCTTTGCAGGCATAGCCTCATATCTGCTGATTAAAGCATCGATTTCCACAAGCAGCTTTTCATCCTTCGTTGCAATAAAATCAAAAACGTTACTTAAAATATCACACATCACAAAGAATTTTTCCGACCATTTTAAAAGCTCTTTGCAAATCGGTAAATCCCTTTTGAGATATTCTTTGCAAGCATTCATTCTGCCGAGATAGTTCTGTGCCGCGGCAAAGGCTTGCTGTGTGTCCCCGGCTTTGAAAGCAGTTTCAATTTCATCAAACGCAGCATACATACGCCTTGAGTTTGCATCTTTAAGGCAGGATGTGTAAAGATGGTCGGCAAAAACAATAAAATCATTTGCATTCTCTTTGCCGATAACCTGCTTTATTGCAACCTCCCACGATTTTTGCGGATTGTAATTCTCACTGTCCCACAAATAATCCGCAAAGGTAATCAAAGGGATTTTAGAGCACTCGGCATATTCCATACAATTTGAAATAATACCCTCTGAATACTTGTATAAATCCGGGTCACGCCCTATAATCGGCGAAATATGCATCTCGTTGAACATCGAGCAATCGTTTACGGGGTAGTTATCCCAGTAAAGCGGCTTGTGATATGTGCTTTCAATAAACCTGACCGCTTCGGGACTTGTCAGCTCACGCGAGCATATATCTCTGCCCGTCCAGAAAAGCGATACAAGCGACGGAATATTTTTGCCGAGCTTTGATATGTAATACTCGTTGCCCTTACCGTGATAAAGCGTAGGACAGACCGTAAGACGGATTGACGGGTCAATTTTCTTCAACGCATCATAGTATCTGTTTATCAGCTCAATATGTGCATTAACCGTTTCGCCGTAAACAGCCTTATCCTCTTCAAAGGCAAGCTCCTCATCAATATCGTCAAGCAACAGACCGAAGCGGCGCACACCGATTGAATAAAGCTGCTTTGTCTTGTTTATCAGCGTGTCAAATTCCTTTTCGTCAGAATACTTCATCGAAAGACCCGGAGCAATGCACCAATAAAACGACATATAATATTTTTTTGCGCAATCGACAAGCTCTTTGAGCTTGGTTAACTCATCTTTCGGATATTCTTCACGCCATTTTTCACGGTGATACAAATCATCCTTCGGAGCATAATAAACGGTATTCATCCTGTTTTTCGCCATAAGCGACATAACGGATTTGCGCTGCTCAAAACCCCACGGGCTGCCGTAAAAGCCCTCT
>JAZRRT010000182.1:0-17274 GCA_045650985.1 Acutalibacteraceae bacterium
GCCGTAACGTTGGCTTTGAGCAGAGTGCTGTCTTTAGGTGTGTTTACGTAAGCTTTGAGCAGTCTGTATATCGCTGCGGTTACGGGCACGCCGATTATCATACCGCCAATTCCCATTACTCCGCCGCCTACGGTAACCGCCGCAAGCACCCATATGCCGGGCAGACCGAGCGATTTGCCGACTACCTTCGGGTATATGAGATTGCCCTCAATCTGCTGAAGGATGATAACGAAGATTACAAAGATAAGTGCTTTGACAGGGGATTCCATAAGAATCAGGAATGCGCCTATTCCTGCACCGATAAGTCCGCCGACAATCGGGATAAGAGCGGTAAAGCCCATAAGCGCGCCTATCATCGGCGCATAGGGCAGGCGCAGTATAAACATACCTACCATACAAAGTACACCGAGGATTACCGCTTCCGTGCACTGACCTACGATGAAATCGTGGAAACAGTCGCTGACCTCTGCCCATACGTAGTTGAGCCTGAAAACCTTGTCCTCAGGTACAAAACGATTGATAAGACGCTTGAACTGGGCAATCAGCTTGTCTTTCTCGATAAGAAGATAGAGTGCAAAAATAAAACCTATAACAAGGTTTGTAACGCCTGAGAATACCGATGAAACAGCCGCAAACGCAACGTTTACCGCACCGCCGAGACCCTTGCTCAGCGCAGATATTATATCGCCGATTTTGGATTGCCAGTTGATGTTGGTGAGTTGCTGAATTATGTCATCGGGTACGATTCCGATTTGCTCAAGCTTTGGCACAAGCGTGTTCACTGCTTTGGGCACTTCATCTATAAGCAGCATAATACATTTTACAAGCTGCGGCGCAATAAGACCTATTACCAACGCGATTATTCCCAACAGGGTTATCAGCGCACCTATCATACACACGGGACGCCGTGTTTTTATAAAGAATTTCTTTTTCGATTTCGGGAAGTAATGTCGCTCATAAAAACTCATCAGGATGTTGACTGCGTAAGCGACAACGAGACCGATGGTAATCGGGGCGGTTGCGGACACAAGCTTTGAAAGCAGACCGGAGATGCTGCTCCAGTAGTGAATGCAAAGATATACGCCGATTATGATTAATGCAAGCTTCAATACCGACTTCCATTTGATTTTGAACATTGTTTTTTCACACATCCTTTACAGGTTGCTTCTGTTTTAATTATATTGATAAGTTCGTCTGTTGTAAAGCATTATACGATATTAAAATAAATTATTTTACAAATTGTCAAATTAGTAGTATAATCGAAGGCAAAGGAAAATAAATATCCCGTACTTTTTTGGGAATCGCAAGGAGAAGTGAAAGATGTTAGAAATTAAGAATGTGAAGAAATCATATCTTTCCGGTTCAAGCACAGTGACAGCTCTGAATAATGTGAGCGTTAATTTCCGCGATAATGAATTCGTTGCAATACTCGGTCCGTCGGGTTCCGGTAAAACCACTCTGCTCAATATTATCGGCGGGCTTGACCGTTATGATTCGGGTGACCTTATCATTAATTCACGATCAACAAAGAAATATAAGGATAAGGATTGGGACGGCTACCGTAACCATTCCGTCGGTTTTGTTTTTCAGAATTATAACCTTATACCTCATCAGAGTGTGCTTGCAAACGTAGAGCTTGCCCTTACGCTTTCGGGTGTCAGCAAAAAAGAAAGACGCAGGAGAGCCAGAGAGGTGCTTGAAAGGGTAGGTCTTGGTAACCAGATTAATAAAAGACCCAACCAGATGTCGGGTGGTCAGATGCAGCGTGTTGCAATTGCCCGCGCGCTTATCAATGACCCGGAGATACTTTTGGCCGATGAGCCTACGGGTGCTCTCGATTCAAAGACAAGTATTCAGATAATGGAGCTGATACGGGAAATATCAAATGACAGGCTTGTTATTATGGTTACACATAACCCGGAACTTGCCGAAGAATATGCTAGCCGCATAATAAGAATAAATGACGGCGAAATCAGCGAGGACTCTGACCCTTACGAAGTGGCAGAGGCAGAAGTGACCGTTGAGGAGCCGAAGAAGACAAAAAAGAAAGGCGATAAAAAAAATAAAGCGCCCAGAGCCTCTATGAGCCTGAATACGGCACTTGCGCTCAGCTTCAATAATCTTCTCACCAAAAAAGGAAGAACGCTGCTTACGTCCTTTGCAGGCAGTATAGGAATTATCGGCATTGCGCTGATTCTTTCGCTTTCAAGCGGTATGCAGGCATATATTGACTCAATCGAGCGTGATGCGCTTGCATCTTATCCGATTACAATAGAAAGCGAGAACTTTGACCTGACTCAAATGCTCGGCAACATCAACAGCTCCAAAGAGAATATTGCCGAGCATCATAACGATAAGATATACAAACGTCCAATGCTTCAGAATTCGGTTGCGGATTTCGAACTGCAGATGCAGCAGAATGACCTTGGTAAGTTTAAAAGCTACATTGAGCTTAATTCAGAGCTTTTTGACCCGCTTTGCACCGATGTTAAGTACGGCTATGATATTGATTTGCAGATTTTCAGAGCCGATACAACCAACGGTGTGGCAAGGCTTCGTCCCAACGATGCGCTTGAAGAGCTTGGCCTGACGGCGAGAACAGACGTGTGGAAGGAAATTGTCGGCGATTCACAGCTTCTTGATGCTCAGTATGAAGTTCTTGCAGGAAGCTGGCCTGACAACTATAACGAGCTTGTGCTTTTCCTTGATGAAAACAACGAGCTCGACGACGTTACGCTCTATGCACTCGGTCTTGCTGATGTAAGCGAGCTTGAAAGCACGGAGCAAACCACAACTCAGGCACAGGATGAAGCTCCCGTAGAGCTTGAGGGTTATTCTTATGATGAGTTTCTTAATCTCTCGTTCAAGATTATTCCGTCAACTGCATATTATCAGAAGAACGATAAAGTGTGGGAAGATATGAGCGAAGATGAAGCGTATATGAAGAGCGTTGTTGATTCCGCGCAGGAAATTAAGATTGTTGCGATTGCCCGTCCTAAGCCCAATGCACAGTCAACCGTTTCTGCAGGTACGGTCGGATATACAAGCGGATTGACTGAGTATGTTATGAATCTTGCCAACAACAGTGAAATTGTCAAAGAGCAGAAGGCTAATCCGGACGTTGATGTTTTTACGGGTCTCAGATTTGAAATCACGGATGAAAACGAAAAGGTTTCGCCGACCTCCTCGCTTGTGGCAATGCCCGAGGTTGAGTTTGCCTCCAAGGTAACCGCTGCACCTGACGTTACAGAAACGGCTAATCCCTCCGATGAGATTAAAGTGATGACTCAGGATGAAATATATGCGTATATTGATGAGAATTTTGAGGGCGAAGAAAGAGAAGAGATGAAAGACTTTGTAAGCCTCATGCTCAAGAATATCCGCTCTGAATCCGATAAACGAAAGCTTATGGAATACCTTGACAAAATTCTGGAGGGTAGTGATACCGACAGCTCAACGGTTTATTCATACCTTCAGATGATGAGCAAGGATATGAAGCTCAAGCTTATTTCAGCAATTATAATTGCCGTTGAGAATGAGGATAAGATTGAAATTCCCGATGAAAATGAAATGAATAATTCATCTTCATCTGCGGTAATTGAAGAAGAAAAGGAAGAGTTTTCTTTATCGACATACGAGGATAACCTCATTATTCTTGGTGCTGTCGATATAAACAACCCCACAAGCATTTCGATTTATCCCAATAACTTTGAGGCGAAGGAGCGCATTGCCGAAATAATCGAAGATTATAATGCAAAACAGCTCGCGGACGGAAACGAAGAGAACACTATATCCTATACGGATTACGTTAATCTTATTATGAGCTCTGTTACTCAGGTTATCGATATTGTAACCTATGCGCTGATTGCTTTCGTCGCAATTTCGCTTGTTGTTTCATCAATAATGATTGGTATTATAACCTATATCTCTGTTCTCGAGCGCACAAAGGAGATTGGTATTCTCCGCTCGATAGGAGCTTCTAAAAAGGATATATCGCGCGTCTTTAACTCCGAAACAATAATTGTCGGTCTGACGTCGGGTACGATAGGTGTGCTGAGTACGCTTTTGCTTAATATACCGATTAACGCCATTGTTAAATCGCTTACCGATATTCCCAATCTTGCGGTTCTTCCGTGGTTCGGCGCAATAATACTTGTCAGCATAAGTGTTGTGCTGACGCTTATCGCGGGTTTCATTCCTTCGCGTGTTGCCGCCAAGAAAGATCCCGTTGTCGCACTCAGAAGTGAATAAAAAAAGCTCTTCCCTTCGCTTTTACAGAGGGGAAGAGCTTTTTGTTATTTGTGATTCTGAACGTAGTATTTGTAGAATTTAACGCAATGTGCAACCTCATCAACGCCGATGCTCTCGTTAGCTGCGTGCATGGCGGCAAGCTGCTCGTTGCTCATCTTAATCGGGCAGAAGCGCAGGCAGTTGTCTGCAACAGCCTCGTAGTGACGGCAGTCCGTACCGCCTGTCATAAGGTAAGGGATAACACCAGCATCGGGGTAACATTCATTGATACACTTTGTAAGGTAAGTGAATTCTTCACCCTTGTAATCAACGCAGTTTGAAGCGCTTCTAGCGTGAATAACCTCAAGCTCAAGGTCGTATTTATCCGCATACTTCTGAAGCACTGCAAGTGATGCATCTGCATTCTGGTGGGGTGAGGGGCGAAGGTTGCAAACCACGTAGGCCTCGGTGGGGATAACGTTCGGCGTATGCGAGCCTTCTGCCATTGTGCAGGCAAATGTTGTTTTTACAAATGCGTTGCACATCGGGCTGACTGCGGGAAGCACTTTGGTGAGAAGCCCTTTGAACAGCCACATATTGCCAAGCACCATTCTCAGCGGGAAACCGAGGTAGGGTGCCGCCTCTTTGAGCATTGCGTAAACGGGACCGGAAATTTCAGCCTTGAAGGGCTTGTCTTTCTCAATGTCGGCAACGAATGCGGCAAGTCTTGCCATAGGTGTGTTTTTGGGAGGTGTGGATGAGTGGCCGCCCTTGCCCTTTGCTTTGATTTTAACGTCGATATAGCCTTTTTCAAGTATGCCGATTGCGGCACACCAACCGTCCATTGTCGGCAACTGACCCTTGAGGATTGCGCCGCCTTCATCCATTGCAACGTCAAGACGTACACCCTTGGATTTGAGGTGCTCTACAAGCATCGGTGCGCCGCCGCCTGAGATTTCTTCGTCAACCGCTGTTGCAAGGTAGATATCGCACACAGGCTCGAAGCCTTCTGCAAGCAGCTCTTCAATTGCCTGAAACTCTGAAAATACGGTTGATTTGCAGTCCATTGAGCCTCTGCCGTGGATGTTGCCGTCGGCAATTTCGCCTGAAAAGGGGTCTCTTGTCCAGGTAGGCTCATCTGCCGTAACAACGTCCTGATGACCCATAAGAAGTATTCCCTTTCTTGAAGGGTCTTTGCCGGGCCAACGGAAAAGGAGATTTCCCTCGATTTCGGTGCACTCAAGCTTTTTGAAAATAAGAGGGAAGTTTTTCTTCATTACTTCGTGGAGCTTGTAAAACTGTGTCAGGTCCGTGTTGCCTCTGAGCGAAATTGTAGGTACTTTTATCATTTCGCTGAGCTTTTCGGCATAATCCTGAGCTTCTTCTTTCGTCGGGTTGATTGCAGGCTGATTTGTGTTGGGCTTAGCCTTGAGCATAACCGCCCTGAGAGCAGCAATGGCTATCAGAAGTACGATTAAACCGAGCACACAAAGCAGAGCCGTTGTTATTGCAGGCATAATTGAATCCTCCTTAAAGAGTGTAAAATTTACGCCCAATATTATAACATATATAAATTGATAAGTAAACAATAAAATAAGCGGTCTGCCGTAACAGACCGCTTATTGTTTTCAGTCGAAAAATATAACCGTAAATGCAAGGCAAACCTGCGCCAGGAAATACGTGATGATGTTGAAAACCTTGAGCTTGAATTTTTTATACCGTGTGTCAAATGAAATAAGCGCAAGCGACGAATCTGAAAGCAGGAAGCATAATCCGCCCGTAATAAGAAGAACAGACGGCAGAAGAAAATCCTGCGGGTTATGAATCATCAGCCTTACGGCGAGTGAGCTCGATTTGAGCATCATCATCGTAACGGAAATTCCGTAAATAATGCTGGGGAAAACCATCGAGCCGAAGCTGACTTTTTTTATCAGACACACAGCAAAATAAATTATGAGGAATGCGACTGTCGCGGCAATTTCCCACCACGAAACAATCGGCACGTCAGGGAAAAACGTTTTTTGAACGTGGACGTATGCCAGACAATAGAGAATATGTGCCAGCATAAAGAAGAACATACCGATTATAAAAAATTTCTTCGTGGGTTTGGGAATATGCAGGTTGAGGTCGCCGAGCCATGAGCCGCAAAGCCCCGCAAACATCAGCAGCGAATACGGTTGCCAACCGCCCTCTGATGCAATAAGTGTGAGTGCAAGCAGGAGATAGGCTGAGGCACATACCATTTTATAGCCGAGTGAATGCCAGTTTTTGGTCGGCCACATTTTCTTGAGATAAAGCGGCACGAAAATTATTTCGATTGCCACCAATACTGCGCAAACAAAACAGGTAACAGGAGTCATTGTCTGCCCTTTCTTTCAAGTTAGCTGCTGTTGCAGCGTTGCCGTATGTATAGCCGGGAACGAATGCTTTTCAACGTTGATACGTTTGTTATCGCGTTATGCCTTTTTTGCCCAACGCTTTCTGAATATTATCTGCCAGCTCAGAACAAGTGCGACGCCGAACGCAGCCCAGGCAATTCTGCCTGCCGAAAATTTGATGTCGCCTTTGATTTGTGAGCCGTCCTGTATGGTTATGTTCTTTACAGCCTCGTCAAGTACTGCGCGTGCATCGGACATTGCGTAGGTTGCCGATGTGCCGTCGCTGAGCAAGGTCTGAGCCGCCTCAAGAGCGGAGTTGTAGTCGGATACCCTGTTGGGTGAGCAGCCTTCCGTGGATGTTGCGAGTGCTGCGTTTACGCTTTTTTCAAGCTTGTGGCGCTCAACGGTGTTGATGTTGCGGTACTCTGAAAAATCAGTGGAATAAGCCGTCTCAATTATTGTGTAACCCTTTGAAATAAGGTCGTCCCAGCTTCTTGAGCCGTCCGTTCTCTTGGCGCTTTTGGTTGAATCTGCAAAAGAGAACATACCGTAAACACCGTTTTTGCTAAAGTTTGACGTAACTGAGTTATGAAGAATAACGCCGTCCTGATTATTTGTCTGCATCTGAACAACGGCACCGTTACCCTGCTTGCCGTAGGTTGAAATAACGGAAAGAGCAATCGGGTAGATGTTGCCTTTGTAATAACCGATGAGCTTAACGTTTTTGCTTTCGGCCCATTTTACGGTTTTTGATGCGCTGTCGTCGATACGGTAGTAAACGTCAGCCTGTGCGTTGAGTGCGGTAAATTCCGCAAGCTTTTTCTCTGCCTGTTCAATGCTGTCTGCGTCAATAATCAGCGACGCTTTTGCATTGAGTGCGGTTACTGCCTGCTCAAGGGTGAGTTCACCGCCGAAAGATACAAAATCTGCGCCTGCCGTAACTGCGGCGTTGATGTCTTCGACGCTTTCGCAGTATGCCGCGAATTTAATTTCCTGCTGAGCGGGTTGCTCAGCAGCAGAAGTTGTGAAGGAGAATAAACAGATTGCCGCAACGGCAAAAATAACAATCGCCTTAAAATATCTATGCATAATTTCTCCGTTTTATTTAAGATTGATTTTGTGGTTCATAAACCATGCGGTCATTACAAAGAAGAACGCGGTTACCGGCAAAGCGAAAACGATATTACCGACAGGGAAGATGAAGAATCCTTCTGCGTTTTCGACACTGACTAATGCAAGTTTCATTCCCAATTTCATAGCTTCAAGATCAAACGTAAAGCTGAGAGTAAGGGGGAAGAAGAACATAAACAGTGTGGATATAACAAGGGTTGATATCAGAACGACGAGGGAAATAAGGATTGTTGAAGCAAAGCCCATTTTCTGGAACGGACGTATGTTTGAAAGAGAAACCGAGAAGAAAATTCCGGCAATGTAAAGCACAATCCATGCAACAAAGAAGTAAACAGCAAAGAAGATAATTGCCTCAACTGAGGTTGAAAGAATGCCCTTGATATCGATATCCTGCACGTAATCGTTGATTATCTGTCCGAGAATTCCGAGGTCACCGAAAACCTCTGCGAGACCGTCTTTTACGTTGCCGACAATTTCTTTTACAAGGTAAATAAACAAGCCTGTCCAGATAGCGAAAACCGTAACGTAGCTGAGCAGCACCCAAAGGAAAGAGCAGAGCGCTTTCGAGAAAAGAAGCTGTCCGCTTGTGACGGGAAGAGTGAACGTCAGGTAGCCCTGGTCGCGGAACATGGACTTGTTGAAGTTGTTGATAACGGATATGAAAGTGACCATAAACATTGCTGCAGTGACAAGACAAAGCAGAATGATTGATATGGCTTGAAGCCAATTAATGTCAAAGCCGAAGGAGATTGTGAGCAGACCTGTGGTTACGGCTGCAACAATATATATCGGGATAATTGAGTGGAATCCCGCTTTGAGTTCATTCTTTATAAGTTTACCAACCAAAGTGGAACACCTCCTTGAAAATGTCTTCTACACTTCTGCCGCTGTTTGAAATCTGGCCGATGCTTGCGTTAAGTCTGATTTTTCCTTCACCAATCATAAGTACAGAGTCGAAAATACGCTCAACGTCGTTTATGAGGTGAGTAGAAATAAGAACTGTTGCCTTGTCGGCATAGTTGTTCATAATAACGTCAAGGATGGCGCTTCTCGTTGCGGGGTCAACACCGCCGAGCGGCTCATCAAGGCAGTAGAGCTTGGATGCACGGCTCATAACAAGGAGAAGCTGGAGCTTTTCCTGCATACCTTTTGACATTGTCTTAATCTTCTGCTCGGGGTCAAGGCGAAAACGGTTGAGCATTTCGGTTGCCTTAACCTTGTCGAAGTCGGAGAAGAAATCGTTAAAGTAGTTGATTGCATCTTTGGGTGTCATCCACTCTGCAAGGTAAGTACGCTCGGGCAGATATGCGGTTATCGACTTGGTATATACGCCGGGTGCTTTTCCGTCGATAAGCACTTTGCCCTCGTAATCGTGTATAAGACCTGTAAGAATTTTTATGAGGGTTGTTTTTCCGCAGCCGTTAGGTCCGAGCAATCCGATAACCTGTCCCTGTTTGTAGCTGAGATCAAGTCCGCAGAGCACTTCGTTATGACCGTAGGACTTTCTGAGTCCGCTGACTTCGATGATTTTACTCATTTTTTATTCCTTCCTTTCCTAAAGGGTTTGGTTTTTGCTTTTGCTGTTGATGAGGTCACCTCATCAACAGGTTTTTCGGACGGCTTCCACAGGTGTATAACGCCGTCGTCATTGAGAACCTTTATTATCGTGACTGTCAGCGGCAGCAGGAAAATGCCGAGCACGCCGAAAATCTTGATACCGAGATACATACATATAAGCGTTACTATGGGGGGCAGACCAAGCTGTCCTGCGACAAGCTTAGGTTCGATATACTGTCGGAGAACGGTTATTATCACGTACATAATCAGCAGACCGATGCCGAGCCCTATATCGCCCAGACAAAGGGAAATTATACCCCACGGTATAAGGACTGTTCCCGAACCGAGTATGGGGATAATGTCGATGAGTGCAATGCCGAGTGCGATGAGAAATTTATATCCTCCGTTGTAAATTCCCAGAAGCTCGAGCACTGTCAGTCCAAGGAACAGCTCGGTGCACGTGATGCAGATGATAAGAAAGTATGCTTTTATCATCTTGCTCAGTGTGCTCAGTGTAAGTTGCTTTGTTTTGGAAAGCGTTTCGCGCTTGCCTTCGGGTAACTGACGCTTGAAGAAATTTGTGATTCGGTCATAGTCGGCTGTCATAAAACAGCAGGCGATGAAGAAAATCACAATTGAAATAAGAAAACTCGGAACTTTGCTTGCGGTGCTTATAACGCTCGAAAGCGGAGCGATAATGCCGGAAAAATCAAAAGAGGACGTGCTGTCGGTTATTTGCTGTGTGTTTTCGGTAAGAGAGTTTGTCAGCGAATCAAACAGCTTGCCGACAGAACCTGCAAGTGATGCCCCGATTGATTTGGGCAGATAGGAGAGTAAATCCAGTATCCACGTTTCCGCCGCGTCCAGAAATTCCGGTATGGATTCAAACGATGTTAAAAGTGCGTCCGAAAATCCCTTTATCTCGGAAACGACGTACGTTCCCGCAAGAGCAATCAGCCCGATGAACAGCAGGGCGATAAACAGCACCGAAATGAGTGATACGAATCCTTTCTTCAGCGGAGTTCGTGAGGTGACTGCGTGTACCGGCTTTTGCAGAAGCATTGCAATAAAGAATGCAAACAAAAACGGAGATAACGGCCAGAAAGCAAAACGCACAAACAGATAAAACACGCCGACCAACAAAACGAAGTAGGCGGTATTTATCAGCACAGCTCTCCTTTTTTCTACGTTTGTGTTCATTTTACAACTCCTTCCAAACTGTGCGTAAAACTACACTCTTGTTATTATAATACAAAGCATAAAAAATTACAACATCTTAAACGAAAGTTCTGAAAATATAAACGGAACAGGTGAAGATTTGTCGATTTCACTTTGTGGCGGATGTGTAATGTAAAAACACTTTACAAATATTGCTTTGTGACGTCAAACGGCATCAAAATGGGGGTTTGCTTCGTGAAAAGCTGATAAAGCGTTGATATATAAGGAAAAAGGCAATAAATCATTACTGATGAAATAAGGTTGCAATCAAACAAAAAACCTATTAAGTAAAGCAGAACAGCTTTACAAAAACAACACCTGCACCGTTGTGGTGCAGGTGTTCGAAATGTTTTTATTTCTCTTTTGAACGGCGCTCGTCAATTTCTTTTTTGATTGTGTCATACTTTTCGCCGTAGAGATAGTATTTGCGCTTGTAGATGAAATAACCGATAATTGTCAGCGGAATCGGTGTAAGGAACATAAACGCACGGAGAATTGTAAGGCCGTTTGTGTCGATGAGTGATTCGTCGGCATCAACCTTTATGATGTCCTCATCTTTGATTTCTTCATCCATTGCGAGAAGTGCTTTATAATCAGTCTCATCTTTTACGAGAAGTTTGCCTTCTTCGTCAGTGAAGAACTGCTTTGTTGCAATTGTTGTTTCGCCGCTTTCTTCGTTGACGTATGTTACCGTCATATCGGTAATTGTCGGAAGACCGGAAACAGCAATACCGATACCGAGGATAAGTGCAGCAATTGCACCCGCAAACTTTGTGATAAGAGTCTGAACGCTGAACATAACGCTGTCACCGCGCTTGCCGGTTTTCCACTCACCGTAGTCTACTATGTCAGCAATCATAACTGTTGAACCGATCTGGCTGATGCCTGATGCAGTCATAAGGAACGCACCTGAAAGGGCAACGAGCACTGTGTTGAGAACGTACTGACCGGGTTTGAGAACAAAGAAGATTGCAAAAAGAAGTACGTAGCTGAGGATACAAGCGAGGAAAGAAAGTCCGTAAATCTTTTCACGGGGAAGCTTCTTAACAATGAGGCTGTAGAACATCATTGCAATACCCTGACCCGTACAGGCTATAACCCAGAACAGTGTGTAGCTGTATGCTTTGGGAAGGTAGTCTGCGCCGTCTTCGTAGCAGTAGGTGTAGAGGTAGAGAATCTGTGAAAGAGCAATTGTTGTGCCGATAAGGAAGAACATAAGGGAGCCTGCGTAGGCACGAAGCTGATCGTTGGACTTGAATGTTGAAATTATGTATTTAAGGCCTACGTTTTCGTGCGGAAGGTCATATCTCTCGCGAACGAAGATAACGGTAATAAGAAGGAATACAACCATTACAAGGCCTGTTGCCATACCGAGGTATCTGTATGCTTCCATCATACCCTTGTTTGCGAACATGGGAAGAATGAAGGATGTGCCGAGCATACCTACGAGGAAACCGCCGAAACCGCCGACGAGCTTTGCCATTGAGCTTAACTGATTTCTTTCATCAGTGGAGTTTGCAACGGTGGGGAGCATTGTCCAGAAAGGAACGTCGAGTACGGTGAATGACATACCCCAGATTACGTAAGCAATCAGATAATATGCATATTTGCCGACTGTGCTGACATCGCCGATGTTGGAGAACATTGCGACGATTGTTACCGCATTGATGACAGCGCCCACAAAAATCCAGGGACGGTATCTGCCGAGCTTGCTCTTCCTTGCGTTGTTTACTATTGTTGCAAGCATGGGGTCATTAACAGCGTCCCAGAGCTTTGCGATAACAAACGCAACCGTGAGCACAACGGGGTTGAGGCCCTGGTAGATGCACAGATAAACCAGGAAAAATGCGTTGATACAGTTGTTGCTGAACTCTCTGCCGAGTGAACCGAGCGAGTACGCTGCTATTTCACCGACGGTAAGTTTGTTCTTTTTTTTCTTTGCCATAGTGTCGCCTCCGCGTATGTAGTTTAGTGTAACAAACCAGTTATAGCACAAAATTTGAACTATTGCAATCAAAAACAGAAATATATTATAGTATTTGCTAAACTGAACAGTGTATGTTATAATAAAAAAACTTAAAAAAATCTGTTTTTCGAAATTATATCCCGAACTGAAAGGTTGATACAGAAGTGAATAAGCATTTGCTTGCGCTCGAATTTGATAAAATACTTGAACGGCTTGCCGAATACACCTGCTGTGAGGACAGCCGTGAGTTGGTGTTTGCTCTGCGTCCCGTGCACAGACTTGATGAGGCGCAAGCCCTTATGAATCAGACAAGGGACGCTCATATGCTGCTTGCCCGTTTCGGCGGTCCGTCATTCGGCGGTATGAAAAACGTCAACAATGCGCTTCACCGTGCTGATGCGGGTTCAACACTCTCAATGCATGAGCTGCTCGATATTGCGGAGACGCTGCGTGTTATCCGTTCACTTGTGCAGTGGAGAAGCACAAATGCAGGTGTCGAAAGCTGCCTTGATGTTTTCTTCGGTGCTCTGACTCCGAACAAATACCTTGAAGACGCAATTACAACTGCAATTATCAGCGATGAGGAGATGTCTGACAATGCTTCTCCCGAGCTTGCCTCAATCCGCCGCAAAATCCGTATTCAGGAATCAAAAGCGCGTGAGCAACTCGATAAAATGACTCGCTCGGCGAAATATAAAGATGTTCTGCAGGAAAGCATTGTAACAATGCGAAACGGCAGATACGTTCTTCCTGTCAAGAATGAGCACCGCGGTGCAGTGCCCGGTCTTGTTCACGATACGTCTGCGAGCGGCGCGACCGTATTTATTGAGCCGATAGCTGTTGTTGAAGCAAATAACGAAATTAAGGTTTTGCTCTCCAAAGAGCGCGATGAAATTGATCGCATACTTTCCGCTCTCTCTGTTGAGGCGGGCAGCTTTGCCGCAACGATAAAGCACAGTTTTGAGTGTGCCGTTGAGCTTAATGTTATTTTTTCGAAAGCTCAGCTTGCATACAGTATGAATGCCGCATCGCCTGAAATTAACGATGAGGGCAGAATTGAACTTAAAAACGCTCGTCATCCGTTGCTTGATAAAAACAAGGCGGTGCCGATAAACATAAACCTCGGCAAATCGTTTGATACGCTCGTAATAACAGGTCCGAACACAGGTGGTAAAACCGTTTCAATCAAAACGGTTGGTTTGCTGAGCATAATGGCATCCTGCGGACTTATGATACCTGTAAGCGAGCTTAGCGAAATATCTGTTTTTGAAAAAATACTTGCCGATATAGGTGATGAGCAGTCAATTGAGCAGTCGCTTTCAACCTTCTCTGCTCATATGGTAAATATAATTGATATTCTTTCCGTAGCGGATGACAGAAGCCTTGTGCTGATTGATGAGCTCGGCGCAGGCACAGACCCCGTAGAGGGTGCGGCGCTTGCAATGGCAATACTCGAATCACTCGCTCTCAAAGGTGCAAAGATAGCTTCGACCACTCACTATGCCGAGCTTAAAGCCTATGCGCTTCAGACGCCGCGTGTTGAAAACGGCTGTTGCGAGTTTGACGTTGCTACTCTTCGCCCGACTTACAGACTTCTTATCGGTATGCCCGGCAGATCGAACGCTTTTGCGATTTCGGAGCGCCTTGGTATGGATAAGGATATTGTAGCTCGTGCGGCGGAGCTTGTTTCTGCCGAAAATTCTCAGTTTGAAGACGTTATCGAAAGTCTTGAAAAGAGCAGAAAAGATCTTGAAACGGAGAAGCAGGCGGCATACGAGCAGACAAGACAGGCTGAAAAAATGCGTCTTGAAGCAGAGGAGAGAAAGGCTAAGGTAGAACAGCAACGTCAGAAAGAGATTGACGATGCCAAGTCGCAGGCGGCACGTATCGTTGACCAGGCAAGGCGTGAAGCCTATGCGCTCCTTGCCGAGCTTGATAAGCTCAAAAAAGAGAAAGATAAAACCAAGGATATGGCTGAACTTGCACGAAGAGCAAGGGCAACAATCAAAAAAGGTGTTGAGGCAATGGATGAAGCCGCTGACCCGATTGAAGGATATGAGGACAACGGCGAATACGTGCTTCCCAGACCGCTCGTAGTGGGCGATAATGTGCTCATAACGGGAATTAATAAGCAGGCAACGGTGCTTGCGCTCGAAAAGGGCAACAACGTTCAGGTTATGGCAGGCACGGCGAAAATGCGCGTTAAGGTTGAAAACCTGCGCCTTCTCGGAAAAAATGAAAAACAGCAGACCACCGCACCGCGCAAAAAAGGTGACAGTCTCGAAGGCAGGGGAACACTTGCCGCAGAAACAAGGCTTGACCTCAGAGGTATGATGGTTGACGATGCACTTATCGAGATTGACAGATTTATAGACAGTGGGCTTCGCACCGGTCTTAGTGAGTTTACGATTATTCACGGAAAGGGCACGGGAGCTCTGCGTGCGGCAACTCATAACTACCTTCGTAAGTGCAGTTTTGTAAAATCGTTCCGCCTTGGTGTTTACGGCGAAGGAGAAACAGGCGTAACCATTGTAATATTGAAATAAGTGTGCTATAATATTTGAGAAGAAAGAATAATCACCGAAAGGATGTGTCTTTATGGCATATAAAAGAGCTTTGTGGAACAGCGGTCTGACTTATCAGCAGACCTGTACGAAGTGTAATTCCGTAATCAGATATATGGATAATTCATTGGATTATCGCCCTTGGTACGCCGACGGATTTGTATATTGCCCCAATTGTAAAGCGGTTTTACGCCATTCCGAGCATTATGCAATAGATGAGAACGGCAACTACATAAATCCCAAACCTGTGGCTCCTGCGGCACCTCCTGCGCCGCAAAGAGTGCAGCCTGTTGTATACCAGCAGGGCGCGGCAGTTCAGTCTGCGGCAAAGCCTATTGCACAGCAGCCTGTTGCACCGCAACCCGTTGCACCGCAGGTTGATGCACCGCAGGTTGATGCACAGCAGATTGATGCACCTCAGGGCGATGAGGTCAGGGGCGCATTTTGCGTAAAATGCGGTAAGGCTATGAATGAGGGCGACGTTTTCTGCTCGAAGTGCGGAACAAAGCGTGTCTGATTATTAACGGATATTTTGATTTATAAAGATAAAACTCTCTCGAATCTTATCGGATTCGGGAGAGTTTTTTGTCTGTGAATAGTTCAGTTTTTGTTGAGCACCTTTTTTTGCCAGGATTTTTTACCGCATTCGGGGCATTTCATATATCTTTTTCTGCCGATATGCCGAGCTGAAAAAACCGCTTTGTAGGTTGGCACATATTTGTGTGAGCAGTGTCGGCATTCATAATATCCGGCAACCTGCTCGGCTTTGAGCGCAAAACAAAAGCCTGCTATTGCGGGAATAAAGCCTGAAAAAATAACAAGCGTTTTGTAAAGCTCAGTTGTTTGGATAAATGCGCCGATAATGATGGGGATTAACAAAAAAGCCATCGAAAATACACCTATGACTATTTCTGCGTGAAGAAGTCTTTTGTCGCTTTCTTCTTTCTGCTGTATGATTTCAAGAAGTATTTTTTCGGATTCTTTTTTGCCGCTGTCAGTTGTAACTTTTTCGCCGCACAATAAATCGTTGACGCTGATTTTCAGAATGTCGCAAAGCTCAATCATAATCGAAGAGTCGGGCATCGCTTTGCCGCACTCCCATTTGGAAACCGCTTTGTCTGTGATGTTCAGCTTTTCTGCCAACTGCATTTGTGTTAAGTTTTCTTTTTTTCTGCATTCGGCAATGAATTTGCCTGTTTTAATCTGATCCATAACAGCCTCCTTTTGCTTTAATTATAGCAACCGTGGCTAAAAAGTAAATCTACCGTTGGTTTAGTGAGAGAAACAAACCGATGTTAAGGCGAATTTCGCATCTTTCAGCGGGTAACAGGTGCTGTCCGGGACGATTAATGAGTGATTATGAAATTTAATCTATCCACCCGATAGGGCGATTAAACAGACAAAGCACGCATAAGCGTGCTTTGTAATGCGTAAGAGCGACCAAAAGTAGCGTAAGTAGGGGTAAGAACGACTAAAAGTAATACACGCATATCGACAGAACAATTGAGTCACTGTTCTATCGTTCATCAAAACGTTTTTGTAATAATGGAATCGCCGTATTTAGCCAAAAATCTCCACTTAAATAACCGGAAGACATACCGCCATGTGCAAATTCCTGCACGCACGGCATTGCCTCTGTTGTCAGTTCCATGTTCGACATTTTTCTGAATTGTTGTTTTATTGTTTCCTCAATATCTTTCTTTTCAGAGAGTTCAGGATGTTTATAAAAATACTGCTGCAAAAACTCCCAAAAGTAATAATCTCCCCGATATCCATACTTTTGAGGACGCTCAAGGAACAATACAGATAAATTAAAGCTCTTGTTTTCTAACATAAATACACCTTCTTCCATTAATATTATATCATAAAATGTTGCATTTTCAATGATATATCGCTGTCGCGATATGATATACTTGCTTCACAAGCATGATATAAGAACCCGACCCGCTGACAAAATCAAAGATTTTGAGCGGTTGCCCCGGAACCTTGTTATTCGCTTTGCTCATAATAATATCCGTTCCTTCATACGCGAAGCGTATATCATCTGCGAAGCAGATATCATAGCGTCAGCTATATCATCCGTGGCCACAGGGAACGGATATCATTGTAAAAAACCTCTTTTGTCTGGTAGACAAAAGAGGTTTTTTACATGGCTAAGAACAGTATAACGGTACGTAAATGGGATAAAGAAAAGCGAAAAGGTGAGTAAATTATCAGATAACTTCGATTG
>JAZRRT010000183.1:0-3073 GCA_045650985.1 Acutalibacteraceae bacterium
CGAATTTTGACCGCTGCGCCTTTCCGCATCCTCGCTTCATCCGCCACAGGCGGCGCTCGGACGGAAACTGCCAATTCCGCCATACCCGCATATTAACTTGTTGTTGATACGGCAGCCGCGTTTCGCGTGACTCTTGCGGTGCCCAAAATTCGTTGTTCGCTGTTCGCTCGCCGAATTTTGACCGCTGCGCCTTTCCGCATCCTCGCTTCATCCGCCACAGGCGGCGCTCGGACGGAAACTGCCAATTCCGCCATACCCGCATATTAACTTGCGCTGCTGAATAACAGCATTTGATATTTTAATTCAAAAAAGTTTGTTTGTCAATAGCTGAGACTAAAAATAAGTTGAAGAAACTGTTGCTCCGTGATATAATCACTTTAACATCTTTTGGAAAGGATAAAAATTATGGAAGTCGTTATTGCGAAAATGGTTGCTTTTTTCTCTTCAATAGTAATTATGTTTACAGCGATTTTCTCTCAGCCGTCGATTGTGCCGGAATTTTCCGACGTTAATCAGACTGAGAAAAAGCTGTTTGATGAAGGTGAGTTCCTGATGGGTGATTACGATATTGTCGTTTCGCCGTATGGTGATGACAGTGCTGACGGCACACTTGAAAGCCCTCTCAGGACGGTGTATGCCGCCAAAGAAAAGCTCAGGTCACTCGGTGGCGCCGATTACGGTACGGTTACGGTATGGCTTCGTGAGGGGACATACGTTTTTGATAAGACGATGACTTTTGATTCAACGGATTGTGCGAACGTTATTTATCGCTCATATCCCGGTGAGGATGTTGTGTTCACCGGTTCGGAGGAGATTGGCGGCGAATGGCAGCAGACACAGATAAACGGTGTGGATGCCTTCGTTACCGATGTTGCCGTTGACGGTGAGGATGATTATTTCCGATCTCTTTTCAAAGAAGGGGAAAGACTTCCGCGCTCCAATTATCCCAAGCAGGGCGTGTTCAAGGTTGCAGACCCTCTTGACGGTGAAGGTGTACCTTCCGATTGGTCACCTGAATTTTTTACCCATACGGTTGCGTTTGGTGCTCATACCGAGGATTTGCTCGATTTTGAAAATGCAGGCGATATTGACGTAAGGCTTATGCATTTCTGGTGCGATGAGCTTCTGCCTGTCAGGTCTGTCAACACAGCAACGGGCAGAATTGAAACTTCAAAGATTTCGTCAATGACAATCCGTGTTGACGATAACTATATATTCGAAAACGTAAAAGAGGCGCTTTCGCTTCCCGGTGAATGGTATCTTGACCGCGAAGAAGATAAGCTGTATTACATACCGCAGGCAGGCGATACCGTTGATAACACGGTACTTTATGCAGGCAGATGCGAACAGCTTATTGTAATGAACGGTGCAGAAAACATTTCTTTCCAAGGCATTAATTTCGAAAACACGGATTGGAACCGTATCAGTGGTGAGTTTTTCGGCAAGGATATGTTCGTTTCGCATCCCGCGTACGATACTATCGAGTACGGCGGCTTGCATCCGCAGGCGGCGTATGAAATTCCTGCTGCAATTTATATTTCGGCATCTTCGGGCATCAACTTTACGGATTGCCGCTTTGAGAATATTTCCTATACTGCGGTCAAGTTTGACAAGGCTTCGAAGAATTGCAACGTCACAACCTGCCGCTTCAATGAAATCGGCGCAAACGCTGTTTTTATCCACGGTGATTTCGTTGTTCCCGCAACAACGCAGAATATCAACGTAACGGATTGCCACATAAGCAATTACGGCAGAATCTTTAACAATGCAATCGGCGTGCTTATCACGAACGCAGCAGACTGCGACCTGACGAATAATGAGATTCACGACGGTTGGTATACGGGTATTTCGGTCGGCTGGAACTGGGGATACACCGATAACCCGACTAACAATATTAAAATATGCGACAACCTTATCTATAATATCGGCAATGGCTGGCTTTCCGATATGGGCGGAATATATACGCTCGGTATTCAGCCCGACACCGTTATTTCCGGTAACGTAATCTACAATGTCGGCTGCGATGAAGGACAGTACGGTTACGGCGGTTGGGGTATCTACCTTGATGAAGGCTCGAGCGGCATACTTGTTGAAAAGAATCTTGTTTATGATTGCTCATCGCAGACCTTCCATCAGCATTACGGCAGAGACAATACCGTCAGAAACAATATATTCGCTTTTGGCGGCGAGGGTGCATTTATCGTTACCAGACACGAGGAGCACAATTCGCTAAATCTTACAAATAATATCCTTGTTACCGACAATGCACCGATGTATTCATTCCGTGTTGCTTCGGATTGGTTTATGGATGACAGCAATCTTTATTGGGATTATGACAGGGGCGGCAACGTCTGCTCCGGCTCAAGTACGTCGATTGGTGACAGAATGAGTATCGTTACCGTTATGACAAAGGGCTATTATAATAACGGTGTGTTTACCGATCCGCTCTTTAAGGATGCCGCCAACCGTGATTTTACTCTTGCGACAAACAGCCCTGCTCTCGATACAGGGTTTGAGCCGTGGGAATATAACGCAGGCACATTAACGGTGCTTGATTAAGCTTTAATCGGACGGAGTGTTATTATGACTCAAAGAGAAAGACGAGATAAGGGGCTTGCCTATAAAATTGACGGTGAGCTGATGCCGCAGGTGCTTGAAGCGAGAGCAAAGGCACATGCGTATAATCAGACAGACCCGAGAGATACGGCTAAGCTCAGGGAGCTTATAACAGACTTGCTGGGCGGCACAGGCAAAAACTGTACTGTTTGTCAGCCGTTTCAGGTTGATTATGGCAGCAATATCTTTGTCGGTGACAATTTTTTTGCCAACTACAACTGTATGATTCTGGATGTAGGCAGGGTTGAAATCGGCGACAATGTAATGCTCGCACCCAACGTTGCGATTTATACCGCGGGTCATCCCGTTCATTATGAGGCACGCAACTCGCACTATGAATACGGCATTCCCGTAACAATCGGCAACAACGTGTGGGTAGGCGGTAACAGCGTTATTCTGCCCGGTGTGACGGTGGGAGATAACACCGTTATAGGTGCAGGCAGTGTCGTTACAAAAG
>JAZRRT010000184.1:0-2504 GCA_045650985.1 Acutalibacteraceae bacterium
TGAGTGTTTCGCCGATACCCGTAATCGTTCCGCCCGTGCCGATACCCGAACAGAAACCGTGGATGGGTTTGCCTACCTGTTCAAGTATTTCTCTGCCCGTACCCGAACGCTGAATTGCGGGGTTTGCGGGATTTTCAAACTGCTGGGGAACAAAAACATTGGGGTTTTCCGCCTTCATCTTAAGAGCAATATTGAGGCATTCCTCAATGCAGAGACCGATGTTTCCCGCATCGTGAACAAGAATTATATCCGCACCGTAATGCTGAACAAGCTTTCTGCGCTCTTCGCTTACGGAGTCAGGCATGATAATCTTAACCTTATATCCCTTAACGGCTCCAACCAACGCAAGACCTATGCCCTGATTGCCACTTGTGGGTTCAACTATAATTGTGTCTGAATTCAGCAGACCTTTTTTCTCGGCATCCTCAATCATGTTGAGTGCAGTTCTTGTTTTGATCGAACCGCCAACATTGAGACCCTCAAATTTAACAAGGATTTCCGCATCATCGGGACCCGTCATATTCTGAAGCCGTATAATCGGTGTGCTGCCTATTGCGTCAAGAATTGTATTACAAATCATCTTGAAAACCTTTCTCAATGAATAATTTTTCACGGTATGATATTATATCATATGTCAATTCTCTTTTCAATGACATAAAAATTCTGATTTTCAAAAAGTTCAACAGTTTTTTATGCTATATGCACAAAAAGTAAAAATACGGACTCCTCACCGCAAAGTGAAAAGTCCGTATTGTTTTATCAGAAATTATAATTCGGCTTAACGATTTTGCCCGTTGTTGACGCCTCAACAATTGAAAGGCAGACCTCAACTGTTTTAGCACCCTCTCTTGCATCGGTCACAACAGGTTTGTTGTTGATAATTGCATCGGCAAAAACCTCAAACTCCTTGGCGGCATTGTGGTTGTTAACCTCAACGGGGATTGTCTGAGCCTCTTTTGTTACACCCTCTTCGTCAACTTCATAAAGAGTCAGTGAAGGTGATGTGTTGTCACAGATAATCGTTCCCTTTGTGCCGTAAATAACGGTACGCATGGTGTAATCACGCTTGCAGCCCGTTGAAACAA
The DNA here is from genome assembly GCA_045650985.1 of Acutalibacteraceae bacterium. Taxonomy (GTDB): domain Bacteria; phylum Bacillota; class Clostridia; order Oscillospirales; family Acutalibacteraceae; genus UBA8612. The sequence goes on from JAZRRT010000184.1 coordinate 1,086, forward strand.
ATACCTTTCCTGCGGTATTTTCATCAAACTTCATAATTGCAATTGTTGCATCGTCATATGAAACCATGGGAAGAAGTCTGTGTGTGCCGTAAGCAAAAACCTCCACGGGGTCGCCTGCAAGCCAACGGATAAGATCAACCGCATGGCATCCTCCGCCGATAACGCCGTGACGCTTGGGGTCTGCACGCCAGTCATCGCAAAGCTTCATATAGTCGTGTGCATATTCCGATTCAATAAAATAAATTTCACCGATTTTGCCTGATTCGATAAGTTCCTTTGTTTTTTCAAACGAAGGAGTAAATCTGCAAATCTGACCAACCATAAACTTACTGCCCGATTCATCGGCAACCCTGATTATCTCTTCGATATCCTCACGGGTAAGAGCAAGAGGCTTTTCACAAAGCACATGCTTGCCTGCACGGAGCAAATCGCATGATACTTTTACATGCTGCTGGTCGGGAATAGCAACGGTAACGATGTCGATATCCTTGTTGTTTACGATATCCATATAATCCGTTACCCATTTTTCTTCGGGAATATTGTATCTTTCGCCTGCGAAACGAAGATTTTCTTCATTGCAGTCGCAGATTGCGGCGATTTCCGCGCCGTAACTCATAGCGCCCTCAACATGGCACATGCCGAATTTCATGCCTATATTTGCTACAACCAATTTCTTTTCCATAAACAAAACATCCTTATTTATTCTTTTTGTTTACATTATAAAGTCCGTGTTTTTTTACTCAGAAATTCACAAGTTAAAACAGAATTAACTCTTATTCCTGCATCCACTTACCGAGTACACACAGAGCACCCTTTTGCGATGCAGATACACACGGAATTTTTTATAATTATAAATCATAAACAGTTCCAAGTCAAGCAAAACGGAATATCCGTGCGAAGAAAAAGATGACATAAATAACATCAACGCATTGTTAATGCTACAATGTCACATACTCAAATCTATCAGAAGGCAAAAAATTAAGAGGACATCATTTGATGTCCTCTTAATTTGGCGCCTCAAACAGGACTCGAACCTGTGACACCGCGGTTAACAGCCGCGTGCTCTACCGACTGAGCTATTAAGGCAAATTAAAAAAGTGTCGGCGTCGACCTATCTTCCCGGGCCGCTTCCAGCCAAGTATTTTCGGCACTGTTGAGCTTAACTACCGTGTTCGGGATGGGAACGGGTGGACCCTCAACGTCATCAACACCGACTATATATCGTTATGCGTTGTTCGCGCATTAACTTCTCTTTCTGGTGACCCGTAGGGGATGCGAACCCCTGTTGCCGCCGTGAGAGGCCGCAGCCTTAGGGCACTTGACCAACGGCGCATAAAGTGGTACAGCTTTAGGGACTCGAACCCTGGACACCCTGATTAAGAGTCAGGTGCTCTACCAACTGAGCTAAAGGTGCATATC
>JAZRRT010000185.1:0-11679 GCA_045650985.1 Acutalibacteraceae bacterium
TATTTCAAGTATGATTTTTGCCACAGCAAACCCATTCCAACAAGTGCTCCTTACATCGAAAAGCTTATTGTGAGCACAACAGACGGCAAAGAAATTGCAACTCTCAGCGCAAAGGACGCAAAGCTTGAAGGCCACGCAAGACTTGCCAACGATTCAAAGCACCCCGAAAAGTACATCGTCGGACTCAGTTCCAACATCGGCAGTGCATTATTCAGTGATATTAACGCTGAAGAGGACGGAAACTACATACTCACACTTGTAATCCGCAAAAAAGGTTTGTTTTACAAGTACACAAAGGTTGTAGTTAACGGTGAAGACGAATACGACCTTTATGCGGCACCTACCAAAGCTTCAACAGCCGACGGCAGACTGCAACTCACTGTTAAACTTTCCAAAGGTGAAAACACAATTAAATTCTTTAATCCCTTCTCTTCAAGAATGGATGCTGTCGCCTGCCAGTACACAAGAATGGGACAGGAGCTTCGCAAGGCAACAAAAGAGTATGCCGAGAAAAACGGCACCGAAGAAAAACCCATTTGTTACTCAATATGCGAATGGGGATTTAACAGACCTTGGAATTGGGGCAGAGAAGCAGGCAATCTCTGGAGAACAACACTTGATATTTCTGCCAATTGGCCATCAATTGTCGCAATTTACGAGCAAAACGTAAGACTTGCAAAACATGCGGGTCCCGGCGGCTGGAATGACCCCGATATGCTTGAGGTCGGCAACGGAAACCTCTCTATGGACGAAAACAGAGCTCACTTCACATTGTGGTGTATGATGGCTGCACCTCTCATTCTCGGCAACGATATACGCCGTTTTATTGATGAGGAAGGCAACGCAAAAACCGACGATGCAATTCTTAAAATACTGACAAACAAAGAACTTATTGCCATTGATCAGGATAAGCTCGGTATTCAGTGCCGCAGACACAAAACCAACCTGAAGGTTGACGTACTTGTAAAGCCGCTTGAAGGTAACGAGCTCGCAGTTTGCTTTTTCAATAAATTCGGTGAAGAAGCTTGTGAATCAATTACAATCAGCGAGCTTTCAGAAACAAACTATTGCTCGCTTCCTGCAGCCGAGGAATACATTTGTAAAGACCTCTGGAGCAACGAAGAGCTTATAACCGTCGATACTATCGGCGCGGCTCTTGCTCCCCACAGCGTAAAGGTTTACAGAATAAAAGCAAAAGAGGAATAATTGATGTCTCTTAAATTGACTGTCATAACTGACACTCACTACTATTCTCCGGAAACCGGAATAAGCGGCAGTGCGTATGAAAATGCACTTATGAGAAGCCAGAAGCTTCTCGGAGGTTCACGCGAGTTACTCAAATCAGCCTTTAACAAAATCGCCGGTGACAATTCATCTGATATTGTGCTTATCGCAGGTGACGTTACCAACGACGGCGAAGAAGCAGCACATAAGGAATTCCGTGAAATGCTTCGCGACCTCAAGGCTAAAGGCAAAAAGGTTTACTTAATAACCGCAACGCATGACTACAAAGAAAAATGCAAAAAATATGTTGACGACGAAATTAAAGAAATGCCCGGACTCAACAGAAATGAGCTTTTTGATTTTTACAGAGAATTCGGTGCGGATGAAGCAATAAGCTGTAAGCCCGAATATATGAGTTACATCGTACAGTTACCTGAAAACGTAAGACTTTTCGCACTTAACGATGACGTTGGAATTGAGAGCGATTTCCTTGATTGGGTTAAAGAACAGGCTGACGACGCACGAAAGAACGGTCAGTTTATCGTTGCTATGACTCATCATCCCATAATTTCCCCCTCACCAATGTATGAGCTTATAGGCAAAGGAGATATGCATCGCAACTATAAAGACCGACGCAAAGAGTATGCAGATATGGGTATTCAGCTTATGCTGACAGGACACACGCACACACATAACATCGGCAGAATTTTCAGCGACAGAGGCAATGCATTCTATGCAGTAAGCACAGGCGCTTTGGTCGGTTACCCTGCCCCGATAAGAAAGCTGACTGTTGACAACTCAACAGTCAGCATTACTACTGAAAAAGTAGAAAACGCCGATATAGAAACAAACTCATTAACACTTGAAGAATATCTCAAAAACCAACTTATCGGAGTTATAAGAGATATGATAAAAGCCGCCGGAAGCGATATTGACAAATTCGCTTATATGGGACAGGCAATCAGCATAAAGCCAAAAGTAATCTACAAATTCGGTTGGATAATAAAACCGATATTCAAATGGCTTAACAGTGTTAAATTCAGCACTTTTGCAAAGTGGACAAAAAAAGAAACCGGGCTGAAAAAAGAAGATTGGAAGGATATAAAAGACGAAAAGGTTATTGATTTCATAATTTCACTTGTTTCCAATCTTTTCTCGGGCGAAAACAATATGACTCTTGACAATCCTAAATGCAGAATATACATAGGATTTCTGAGAATAATCGACAGCATCCTCTCTACCCTTCACATAGACCTCGGAAAAATTGTAAAGGTAGCACCTGATGCAACGGCTTTGCTTGCACCCCTTGCCTGCAAAGGAGAATTTGATGCTTACAATACAACGCTTGAAATGTTTGATTATTTATCTGAAAACGAAAAGCGCGAGCCGATTGAATATTTACCCGATTATGAAAATATACCGAAGAGTAAAAAAGGTCCGGCAATTATAATTTTCGGTATTCTGATTGTTCTCGCCTTCCTGCCTTTAATCCTTCTCATTCTCCTTTTCGGATTCCTCAAAAATCAAATTAAGTACGGTAAAAAAATCAAAGGATAATTATTATGAACTACAACATCAATGAATTAATTAAAATCATCAAAGAAGCAGGTAAAATAATTCTCAATGCAACAGGCAGAGAAGATTCTGTTACCGCTAAAGAAGGAAAGAAAAACTTTGTTACAAAGTATGATGTTGCGGTACAGGCTTTTCTTCGCGACGAACTCGGAAAGATAATTCCTGAAGCGGAATTTGTCGGCGAAGAAGGAGATTGCAAGCAGGACAGCAAAAAATTAAGGTTTGTTGTTGACCCAATTGACGGCACAACTAACTTTATGCAGAATTACTGCTGCAGTTGTATTTCCGTTGCCCTTTGCGAAGCTGACGAACCGATTATGGGAATCGTCTATAATCCGTATTCAGACGAGGTTTTCAGCGCTGAAAAGGATAAAGGAGCATATCTTAACGGTAAGCCTGTTAAAGTAAGTGAACGTACACTTTCAGACGGACTTGCCCTTTTCGGCACTTCACCCTATCATCCCGAAAACACAGACGAAACATTTGCACTTTTGAGAAGAGTTTTCGATTATTCAAGGGATATACGCAGAAGCGGTTCGGCAGCATACGACATTTGTGCAGTAGCATGCGGCAGATGCGAAATCTTTTTTGAAAAGGAGCTTCAGCCTTGGGACTATGCAGCGGGCACAATAATTTTACGCGAGGCCGGCGGTATTGCTCAAACATACGACGGCAAATCTCCTTGTTTGGCGCACGGTTGCGACGTAATCTTTTCAAACGCCAAAGCAATTGACGAATTTAAGACACTTCTTTAAAACATAAAGGCGACGTGAATAATCACGTCGCCTTTATTCATTTCTCAATATTTGATTTTGCAGCTAAAATAATAGGAATATCAACAGCTTCAAAAACTTCGGCAGCTATTATTCTGCCGTTTACTTCAGCCATCTTACCGCCGAAAACTACTGCATCGCCTTTTTCACCATTATATTTACAAAGACCGTGTTTTACGATACCTGCAATGTTTGAACCGAGCATTCTTTCTTCTCCGAAAACTTTCACCTCTGCTTCTGTATAATCAACAGCATCAAAGTATATGATTTCGGCACCGTATGTCTTCGCAAAATCTACTGCTTCGGCAAGTACGACATCGCTTATTGAAGAATTAACAAGCACAAAGCCGTGACCGAGCCTGTCACCGGCGGCTTTAAGAGCCTCTTCTCTTGAAGTAACAACGCCATCTATCGTACATTGCTTAACTCGTTTCGGGTTATTAAGCACTTCAAATCCGAAGGCACCGGTCTTGCAAAGAATACCGCCGTCTGTCGGCTCACAGCGTATAACAGTATTACCGCAACTGTGAACTTTTACCGCACAACGCTTGGCGCATCCTTCACACTCCGACTCGGTAACAGCGGTATCAAGCGGTACATTCTTTCTGAACGGCACTTTAGCTTCAAGAGCACCCGTGGGACAAAGTGACACGCACTGACCACAGGAAATACATCGGGAAGAAGCTAAATTATTACCAAACTCCGGTGAAACAACAGTAACAAAACCTCGGTTGACAAGACCAAGAGCTGTTACACCCATAACCTCATCACAAACTCTTACACATTGACCGCACAAAATACATTTATCGTTATCGTGAATAATAAAAGGATGACTTGAATCCTTACCTATAACTGTCTTCTCGCCTGAATACACTGCAGGATTAACGTCATACTTTCTCGAGTATTTAAGAAGTTTACATTTGAAATAATCGAGGCAACCGCATTCAAGGCAACGAGACGCATCTGCCTTCGCTGCCTCTTCGCTTAAGCCAAGTGCAACCTCAGCAAAATTATGTTTTCGCACGTCAGCGGAAACCACCGGCATTTCCGGCGCACTTATCGCACTAATATGAGCCAAATCATCGGCAGTTACCTTCTTTTCAACAACAAATGGCTTTTTGTACCCTACCGTAAAACCGTTGAGATAACTGTCAATAACGTCAGCTGCCTTCTGCGCTTCACCGATTGCTTCAACTGCAATTGAAGCACCCTTGTTGGTAGCATCACCAACAGCAAATACGCCGTCAATGTTAGTCATAAACGTTGACTCATCGGCAACAATCGTGTTCTTTTTGGTAAGTTCAAGACAATCGAGACCCGATATATCCGTCTGCTGACCGATTGCCATAATTACACTGTCAACGTCAAGTGACTCAAACTTTCCGTCAATCGCTACGGGTGAGCGTCTGCCGCTTTCATCAGGCTCTCCAAGCTCCATAAGCTGAAGTCTGATTGAGCTGACCTTTCCGTTTGAGCCGACTATTTCAGCAGGATTTGAAAGGAATTTATAAATTACGCCTTCTTCTTCAGCTTCCTTGATTTCAAGCTTTTCCGCTGGCATTTCATCACGTGTTCTGCGATATATGACATAAACTTCATCCGCACCTAGACGAACCGCAGTTCTGCAAGTATCCATAGCGGTGTTACCGCCACCGCAGACAGCTACTTTTTTACCAATATCAAAAGGTTTGCCCTCAATAACACTGCGTAAAAAATCTATTCCGCCGTAAACACCGTCAAGTTCCTCACCTGCTACACGCATTGAGCTGCTTTTCCACGCACCGACAGCAACAACAACAGCATCGCTTTCCGATTTAAGGTCTTCAACAGTAAAATCAACACCGAGCGTCTTGTTATTAAGCATTTCAATGCCAAGGTCTTCAATAAGCTTAATTTCCTTGTCTAACAGCTCTTTAGGGAGCCTGTACTGCGGAATGCCATACCGAAGCATACCGCCCATTTTGGGCATTTTATCATAAATTTTAACGCTGTATCCCTTAATACGAAGAAAATAAGCAGCAGTCAATCCTGCCGGACCGCCACCGATAATGCTTACCTTCTTGCCGTTAAGTTCAGCAAGCTCAGGCACATAAGTGTTTTCGCCGTTAAGATCAATATCAGCGGCGAAACTCTTAAGATACGCAATCTGAATCGGATCTTCTACAAGGCTTCTGCGACAAGCCGTCTGACACGGATGAGGACAAATTCTGCCGATTGCAGCCGGAAGAGGTATACGTTTCTTAATCAGTTTCAATGCTTCCTCATATTCACCGTTGGCAATAAGGCCTACATAGCCCTGACAATCCGTACCTGCCGGGCAAGCAAGAGAACAAGGAGCCTTACAGTCACCCGTATGGTTGGAAAGAAGCATATCAAGCGCAAATTTGCGCGATTTTATGACTCTTTCGGAATTCGTACTTATTTCCATACCGTCGCTGATTTTTGTTGAGCAAGAGCGCAAAAGCTTAGGTATACCTGCAACCTCAACAACACAAATTCCGCACGCACCGTATTCTTCAATACGCTTGTCATGACAAAGCGTAGGTATTTCTATACCGACAGATTCAGCTGCTTCAAGAATCGTAGTTCCGGGAGCAGCCTGAATTTCTACTCCGTCAATTTTAATATTGAACATATCACTCACAGCTACTCCCCCTTTCATTCTTTAGCCACCGCGCCAAAGCGGCACACATCCATACATTGTCCGCATTTTATACATTTTGTTGAGTCAATTGAAAAAGTTTTTTTGATTTCCCCGCTGATTGCACCAACGGGACATTTTTTACTGCAAAGCGAACAGCCTGCACATTTTTCTGAATCTATTGAGTATTTGACAAGATCAATACACTCTGCCGCAGGGCATCGTTTTTCTTTAATATGCGCTTCATATTCGTCGCGGTAATACTTGATTGTTGTAAGAACAGGGTTTGGCGCAGTCTGACCAAGACCGCAGAGTGCACCTGCTTTAATTTCGTTACAGGTATCTTCAAGCAGTTCTATGTCGCCTTCTTTACCTTCACCTTTACAAATTCTGTCAAGAATTTCGAGCAAACGCTTTGTTCCGATTCTGCAATGCGTGCATTTTCCACACGATTCCTTTGCGGTAAAATCAAGGAAGAAACGTGCCATACCAACCATACAGGTACTTTCATCCATAACAACCATACCGCCTGAACCCATAATTGCACCTGTTGCAGAAAGCTTCTTATAGTCGATAACCGTATCCTGCATATCAGCAGGAATACAGCCGCCTGACGGGCCGCCCAACTGTACGCACTTATATTCTCTGTCTGTTTTCATACCGCCGCCGATGTCAAAAATAACATCAGAAAGCTTTTTACCCATAGGAATTTCAACAAGACCGCCACGCTTGATTTTGCCTGTGATAGCAAAAACTTTTGTACCCTTGCTGTCTTCAGTACCGAGTTTCGAAAACTCTTCGCCACCGTTTTCGATAATCCATGAAACGTTTGCAAAAGTCTCAACGTTATTGATATTAGATGGTTTATGCCAATAACCCGACTGTGCAGGGAAAGGCGGTTTGAGTCTGGGCATACCTCTTGAGCCCTCAAGCGATTCAATCAAAGCAGTTTCTTCGCCGCAGACGAAAGCACCTGCGCCCGCTTTAATACGAAAAGAACAGGAAAAATCAGAACCAAAAATATTATTTCCGATTATTCCCTTCTCTTTTGCCTGCTCAATAGCTCTTTCAAGTCTGATAATCGCAAGCGGATATTCCGCACGAACATAAACTATTGCTTCTTTTGCACCGATAGCATACGCACCGATAAGCATACCTTCAATGAGGTTGTGCGGATTACTTTCGATAACAGCTCTGTCCATAAATGCACCGGGGTCACCCTCGTCAGCATTGCAAATCAGATATTTTTCTTCATCTTTACTTGCTCTTGCCGCATTCCATTTAAACCAAGTAGGGAAACCTGCACCGCCTCTGCCGGCAAGACCTGCAATTTTAATTTCATCAATTACACTCTCAGGCGTCATATTTATAACAGCTTTTTTCAGAGCCGAATAACCGCCGTACTGAATGTAATCATCAATTTCATCGGGATTGATGATACCGCAACCTCGAAGCGCGATTCGAGTCTGAGAATCAAGGAAGTGCTTGTCCTCATCAGAAACCATAAGGTTCTCAATACAGCTTTTATCGCCTGTTTTAATAAAGTCAACAATAGCCTTCGCATCAGTATCTTTGACTCTGACTAACCTTGTCAGCTCACATTCATCATAAATATCAACAATAGGTTCAAGGTAGCACATACCTATACAACCCGTAACCGAAAGCTTAACATCAAGAGAACCGTCTTTAACAAGCTGCTCAATAGCAGAATAAACCTTTGACGCTCCTGCCGAAATACCGCAGCTTCCCTGGCCGACTTTAACTTTCAGCATTATTCTGCAGCCTCCTTAAGCGCCTCATCCTTGAGAGTTGCCAGAATATCTCTTACTTTTTGCGGCGTAAGAGAACCGTATGTTTCATCGTTAATCATCATCACGGGTGACAGTGAACAGCAACCGAGACATGCAACGTTTTTGAGTGTAAACAAACCATCTTCAGTTGTTTCACCATCTTTGATTCCGAGAGTGTCAAAAATTGTCTTTTCGAGCATAAGCGAACCGTTTACGTGGCAAGCCGTACCCTGACAAAGCATTATAAGATATTTGCCGACAGGCTTGAAACGAAACTGAGTATAAAACGTAGCTACACCAAAAACCTTAGCCGCAGGAATAGACATCTGTTCGGCAATATAATTAAGCACATCGGCAGGCAGATAGCCGTAAACAGCCTGTGCTTTTTGTAATACAGTAATGAGACTGCCCGGAATGGCAGCATAATGGTCAAGTGTTTCTTTAAGCAGTGTAAGATCACTGCTGTTATCTGCGCAATTGCAGGACATTGATAATGCCTCCCTGAAATTATTAATATCAATTATACGCTTTCATTCAAAAATAACAAGTAACAAAACGAAATTTATCTAAATTATTAAAATAAAAATATTCTTGTAATTATTGAATATCAGAAAAATATGTGATATTATTCAAAAAGATATTCTTAAATTTATAGGGGTGACAAAATGCAGGATAATACGACCAACGTTCTTGAAACTATTGAGCCGTCTCACAAGCCGATGATTGATAAGCAACAGCGAAAATTCCTGACACCTAAAGAAATTGCCGCATACGTTTTAACGTCATACGGTACAAAAAACCTTAACTCTTATGTTGATACGTGGAAGCAGTACTTCCTGCTCAACTATACGGGTCTTTCGGGTTCGGCAATCGCAACAATGAATGCCGTTACCAGCGTATGGGACGCTCTTGACGATCCGCTTTCCGGTATTGTAATTGACAGAATGAGAACACGCTGGGGCAGACTTCGTCCTTTCCTTATATTACCGATGCCGTTGTGGGCTGTATGCACAATGCTGTTCTTCATCGTCCCATATACAATTCCTATGTCATACAGACCGATATACGCAATTGTTTTAAGCATTCTCAACAGTATCGGCTGGTCATATTATAATGCATGGACAATTCTGCTCTATAACATTACACCAAACCTTAACGAACGAAATACGCTGATTACCGTACAAAAATTTGTAGAGCTTTTCGGTGTTTGGATACCGTCTATGGTACCTGTTACTATCGACTTCTTACCCGGTCTGACAGGTTGGTCACAGGAAGGTATTTACGGCGGTTTTGCTTTATTCTTCGTTGCAATGCTTGTTATCTGCTCAATATTCGCTTTCCGAAATATTCAGGAACGCGTCCCCATTGCATCAAAGGAAGATATGGAAAACGTTTCGATTTTCCAATCTATTAAATACACAATCAAAAACAGACCGCTTTTTGTCTATATTCTTTCTAACTTCTTCGGTAGCGTTAAGGGTATAGGCGGTGCAAATGAAGGCCTTTTCTGGCAGAACTGTACCGGCAAGCTTACCAATGGTACAATCTGCGGTCTTTTCACAGGTATTCCCAATTACATTGTTACTCCTCTTGCTCCCAAACTTATCAAGCGATTCGGTGCAAGAAAGTGTGCAGCATACGGCGGTATTTTCTCCGGCATAGCGTATACAACACTCTACTTTTGCGGTTACACTCCATTCGGAGACGAATTCAATGTTGCTAACCTTGCATTCGTAACGTTTATGCTCACTGTATGCGGTCTTCCTAACTGCCTCATGGGTGTTTGCGGACCCGTTCTTCAAGGTGACGTTTACGACTATCTCGAGTGGAAATCGGGCGTAAGAAACGAGGGACTTGTAAATGCCGTTCAGGGTTACGTCACCAAACTTTCAGGTACACTTATCGGTTTCCTTTCAGGATTCGTACTTGAAATTATCCACTACTCACCTATCAAGGATTTCGCAGGTAACATCTTACCCCACACCGATCCGTCTATTCTGCAGGGAATCTGGGCAATATTCTGCCTTGCACCTGCGATAGCAAGATTCGGCTATGGTTTCTCTTTGCTTCTGTTCAACGTTCACGGTAAATTCCGTGAGAATATGCTTGCTGAGCTTAACGCTAAGAGAAGCTCTAAAACACTTGATAACTAAGGAAAGCGGATAAAATGAACATTCAGATTTTCGGCAAATCAAAATGCTTTGATACCAAGAAAGCCGAACGCTACTTTAAAGAACGAAGAATAAAATATCAGATGATTGACGTTGCAAAATACGGAATGAGCAAAGGCGAATACTCAAGCGTCAAGTCAGCTGTCGGCGGTTATGATAACCTTGTTGACAAAGACTGTAAGCTGTACGAAGAATTGTTTATGGCTTATCTTGCCGGCAGTGATGCCAAAGAAGAAAAACTGCTTGAAAACCCTGCAATGTTCAAAACACCAATTGTAAGAAACGGTAAAAAGGCAACCGTCGGATACCAACCTGATATCTGGAAAACCTGGGAATAACAAATAACAAGCACCGCTGACTTCGATGAGAAGAATCAGCGGTGCTTTAAAATTTATCAATCTTCAGTTTTTTTTGATACCGAAAATAACTTTTAATATCGTCTGAAGCGCTTTCGGACTGCGAAGAACAACAATTTTCATTATGTATATCCCCCTTCGTTTCTTGATACATCTTATGCAACAAAAAACAAAAGGTGAAAATCATTTAAGCTCCCAGTCTTTAATATCTTTTACGTCGTTATACATTTCGATATAACTTTCATGGCGCGATTTCATAATTTCACCGTTTTCAACAGCTTCACAAATTCTGCACCCCTTGTCAGCTATATGAGTACAACTTGAGAATTTGCAGGTGCCGAGATACGGCAAAAACTCCTTGAAACAAAACGGCAGATTTTCTTTACGAATCAAAAGCCGTGACTCCGTCATATCAATAGCGGCAAATCCCGGGGTATCTGCAATATAACCGTTACCAACTTTAAACAGCTCTACCTGTCGTGTAGTATGCTTACCTCTGCCTAATTTGTCGCTAATTTCTCCCGTTTGCAGAGAAAGCTCAGGCATTAAAGCATTAAGAAGCGTCGATTTACCAACACCTGAATTGCCCGAAAAAACGCATATTCTGCCATTGATTGCGGCTTTAATTTCTTCAACACCGATACCGCTTTTTGAAGACACCGAATAAGTTTCAAAACCGGATTTTTTATAGACCTCTGCCAAGCCGTCATCGCTTTTTAAATCTTCCTTTGTAAAAACGATTGCGCACTCAATACCCTTATCCTGAGCAATAGCAGTCATTTTGTCAATAACGAGCGTGCTCGGAAGCGGTTCACAGGTTGAAGCAAGAACAAAAAGCTTATCAACGTTGGCAACAGGAGGTCTGTTGAGAAAGTTTTTTCTATCGTGCACGCAATCAAGCGAACAATAACCTTCATCATTGATTGTAATTGTAACAGAATCTCCTGCTAGAGGTGTTATGCCTTTCTTTCGGTTAATACCTTTTGCCTTGCATTCAAATATTCCGTCGGCGGTTTCTACGTAATAGAAGCCGCCGATACCTTTAATCAGAATTCCTTCGGATTGTATCATCAAAAAACACCTTTACCGATTACAATAACAATAGCCGTATCTGTTGAATACAGTTTAAATTTATCAATTCCTGTGGTT
>JAZRRT010000186.1:0-3158 GCA_045650985.1 Acutalibacteraceae bacterium
CCGAATGTTTCGTCCATTGTCTTGCCTGCGCCATAGATGCCGTGCATACCCCAGACAACAAGGCGGAACTCTTCCATCTTCTTTGCAGTTGCTTCACCGATTTCGTTAGTGCCGCAAAGCATCCAGGGAAGGACACCTACACCGTCGGGGAAAACAACAATACACTCAGTGCACATCTCCCAAAGAGTATGTGTGAATTTTTTCTCATCAAGCTCGTGGATATAGTTCATAGCAAGTGTATTTGTGGGGTGTGAATGCATAACAACTCTGTTTTCGGGGTCAACACGAAGACGTGCCATATGGCTCATAAGATGAGCAGGAAGCTCGGAAGTAAACTTACCGCCGTCTGCATAGCCCCAAAGAAGCTCTGCCGTTGTGCCGTCCTTTGCAATACGTATGATGCCGAGATTATTTTCAGGGTCATCCATAACGTTCTTGAAATATTTACCGGTACCGGTAACGATGAAAATCTTGCCGATAAGGTCTGTTGCATCAAATCCTGTGGGAATTGTGCGGATTACGTTATCAAGATCAAGATATTCTGCAACCTCTGCTTCGTCAAGCATATAGCTGATGTTGCCTCCGTTACGCTCATCCCAACCTAGACGGTACATATTGGCTGTTGTGCTCTGCATCTCTTTGACAAACTTTGCTGTTAAGATATCTTTCATTTTCAACATCTCCGTTAATTTTTATTACCCGCACATTATAACACGGCAAATTAAATCAATCAAGATAAGTTTTTAATTTAATTATTGAAATTAAATCTTTATTGTGATAGTATCAAAACAAGAGGTGATAAAATGCTAAAAACTAAAAATTATTCATTTGGATTTCAGCTTCTCACCGTGTTTGTCGGTGCTTTGCTGATGGGTTTTTTATGGAGAGTCAGAGGTACGCACGGTTGGGGATCCTCTTGGGGTCTTCTCAGTGCAGGCTTCCTTTTCACGATGTTTGTTGTTATGTTCAAGGGCGAGCGTAAAAAGCTTAATTTCGGTTGGCTTGCGCTGACATCACTTTGCTTTATGCTCACCGTACCTGCATGGGGTACAATGCTCAAGCAAACAACGGGTGTGCTTTTCCAAGCAGAAGACCTTGCGAACATTGCAGCTTTCAACAGCAATTACCTGAACGACGTTTATTGTTCGGTACCCTCGGGCATATACATAATGCTCACCCTCGGTTTTGGTTTGGCGAGCCTTTTCGGTATTATGATTGGCAGAGCTTACAGCGATAAACCCTGGAAAATCAGAGATTATGTAATTCTGTTTGCTGTTTTCTTTGCTGCCGACCTCATTGCCAAGGCAACAATATCACATTGGGTTCTCGAATTACTTCAGCCTGAAGCAGGCGAAGTCTTTATGACAGGTCTCAAGGGCTATATGCTTGAGCTTATACCCGAAGAGCATTTGCAGACAGCTATCGACGGTCTGAACACGCATAACCTTGAAGGAATCGATTTTGAAGGGCTCAAGGAACTCATCGCACAAATTCTTCCCTCGGAAGCGGCGGAAGCTTTTGAAGAAGCCGTTGCGAAAAAGGCAATTGATGGCTCCTCAGCCTGGATGGTTTACCTCAAGCACTTTGACGATGTTTCCTGGGCAAAAAAAGTTACCGGCGGCAGAAACTACTTCCAGTCCGTCGAAATGATTTCCTTTGCGATCAAAGCAGTTGCTTGCCTTATCACAACAAGATTCATCATCAAAGACAAGCGAGCAGCCAACACAGGCTTTATTGTGTGCGGTGCATTTTCTTTTGCAATCACCGTTGCTAACCTTTTCTTCTTCTTTGAAAACGGCGGATACCATATGCTTGGCGAAAACTACTTCGGCGGTTTTGCGGACAGAATATATGCCTGGAGCTGTTGGGAATACTTCACAGGCTTCATTGCAGGCGGCATCATAACAGCCTACCTGCTCCGTCTCAAAGAAAAGCCCGATGTTGAAGATTACGCATTCCAAAAAGTACCCGGTGTACTCAGCAAAATTCTTACCTTCATTCTTTCTTTCGGTTTCCTTGTCGGCGTAAACATCGTCAGACCTGTTCTTGAAAGATTTGACGAAAGCAAAAATCAGACCATTTACGTTATTGTTTCCGTTGTGCTTGCGGTTTTACTTATTGCGGTGCTCGCAATTTTCTGGGGCGTAGACGGCAAAAAGGGCGGCATGATGTAAATCTGCAGTACACTCCTCCCCTTGTTCACTGCACTGATATTCATATCTTACGTCTGGGTCGGCTCACTCGAGTACAACA
Source organism: Acutalibacteraceae bacterium (assembly GCA_045650985.1). Taxonomy (GTDB): domain Bacteria; phylum Bacillota; class Clostridia; order Oscillospirales; family Acutalibacteraceae; genus UBA8612. The sequence continues at coordinate 2,254 of JAZRRT010000186.1, forward strand.
ATTTCTCAGGTCTCGGAATGATGCACAACCTTATGTGCGTACTTTCCGTACCTGCGGTAATCAGCTGGGCAATTACAAGACGCGAAACACTGGTTTTTAATAACTGATATAAAAATCCCACAAATATGCTTAATGCATATCTGTGGGATTTTTTGCGTCTTATTTAAAATTTTGTTATGTAAAACCAAGCCTAATGCCGCGTTTTACTTGGATTCGACAAGCTCAAGCACCATATCGGGATAGTCTGACATAATTGTATCAGCACCGTTTTCGATAAGGTATTCAGCATCTTCAGCGTCGTTGATTGTCCAGTACTGAACAGCTATGTCATACTTGTGAGCATAGTTGATAAATGCCTTTGTACCTGTGTTGATAAGGTTAAGAGCACTTTCGCCGTAAGGAACCTGAAGAGCAACGTAAGTAACGCCTACATCATTAAGATCCCAACCCATTCTGGAATAAACATAAAACTGAATTGCTTCGATAACGTCTGCTGAACGGGGCATATCAGGATAAGTCTTTTCCATATATGAGCCTACATCAGGCTGGAATGTTGCCCAAATTACTCTGTCCTTAAGGCCTTTCTCGGTAACAATCTCATAAAGCTTGTCGGCAGCCTGTCTGCCCTGCTTACCCGTGCTTTTGATTTCTATGATATATCTGTACTCTTTATCAGCACCGTAAGACTCGATAAGATCAAAAATCTCTTCACACTTTGCAACTCTGAGATTATCGGGGATGTCGTCGCCTCTGAGTCCTCTGTAAGGATATTCACCGTTAAGCTCAAAATTTTCGCCGAGGTTGAGCTCTCGTGCTTCTGCATAGGTAAGGCTTGAAGCGTAGACGTTCTTTCTGCCGTACTTTTCGACAGCATCAGAAGTTGCATCAAAAGTAAGGTCGTGAAG
>JAZRRT010000187.1:0-21585 GCA_045650985.1 Acutalibacteraceae bacterium
ATTTCTTTTGGCTTTTCAAGAAGCCTTTCCTACTAAAATCAAGTCAGCTATAGGAGTAGATATAACTGATAAATGGTTTAAGGATGTTAAATACAAAAAACCGATTAAACTTAAAGTTATGAATTGCTCAAAAAAGCTTAAGTTTGATGATAACACTTTTGATTTTGTATTTACAAAAGATATGTTTGAGTGTGTATCAGATAAAGATTTCTTGGTTAGTGAGATTCACAGAATATTAAAGCCGGGTGGGGTTGTAATCTGCGTAAACTGTGATTGGGACAGTGTTGCATATAACGGTGAAAACAAGGAACTTATTTCAAAAGCAATTCATACATACGCTGTAACAAAACAACCTTGGATGGATGACCTTGATAGTTGGATAGGCAGAAGGATGTATGGCTTCTTCAATAAAAGTAATTTGTTTGAAAGTTCTGTTAGCGTACACAATGTTATTGAAACTGAATATAAAGAAGGCACATTCGGTTATGATTTAAGCACAGATATCGCATGGCTTTACAAAGAAAATACAGGTATGCTTACCAAAGAAGAATATGATGCATTTATAGACACTTTAAAGTCAGCTCAAGAAAATGGACAATATATCTTCTCAAAACCTTACTATATCTATTCAGGTATAAAATTATAATCCAATACACTATTTCTGCTCTCACTTTTGTGGTGGGGGCAGTTTTTGTATATCAAAACCGCCCCCTAATAATGGGAATTAGCACTGCAAAAATGTTCCTGATTCTTAAAATATTTAACGAGCCGAAGAAGAAATGCGATGTTTCATCAGCTTTTTTCATTCAGCCAAGCCGCCATATATACTTAAAGTTATTACTAACTTAATTAAAAGATATATTTTCTCTTCTCGGCTGGTATATAATTTTCAGTTTTACTCTGCTCAGTATTATTACTTGCGAGTTTTACTCAGGCTCAGTGCTTATTTTCGGCACAGTTAAAACATACAGCTTTGCAGGCTTACCTTTATGTAATTTGAAACATAGTGTGTTAATGTGATATACTTTTTATAACCGATGAGATACGATAAATGACCGATTAAATAAAATCCAACATTTCCTCTTTTACATTTGCTATGATGGTACTGCAAATGAAAAGGAGGCTAACGTAAATGCAAGAAATAAAAACAGTTGAGCTTGTAAAAAGATACAAAAATCTTACTGCCGTGAATAAGCTCAATTTAGAAATACATCAAGGAGAACTATTTTCTCTGTTGGGTGTTAACGGAGCAGGAAAAACCACAACGATAAAGATGTTAACCTGTTTAACAAAACCAACGGATGGGGATGCATTTATAGGCGGTTACAGTGTAACCAAACAACCCGAACAGGTAAAGCAGTTGATTGGCGTATCACCTCAGGAAACTGCAGTAGCTCCTAATCTTTCTGTAAAGGAAAACCTTGAATTAATGTGTGGTATTCATGGCTTTACTAAAGAAAAAAGCAAAGCAAAAATCAATGAGCTTACCGAGCAATTTGCTTTAGATTCTGTTTTAAAAAGAAAGGCAGGTAAGCTGTCAGGTGGATGGCAACGCCGTGTAAGTATTGCTATGGCACTAATCAGTGAACCTCACATTCTCTTTTTGGATGAACCTACTCTCGGTTTGCATGTTATTGCACGTCACGAGCTCTGGGATATTATTCGCTCATTGAAGGGCAAAGTAACAGTTATTCTTACAACACACTATATGGAAGAAGCAGAATCACTGTCTGACCGTATAGGCATCATGAAAGATGGCACTCTTCTTGCTGTAGGAACTGCAGAAGAATTGAAGATGATGACAGGTGCAAAGGACTTCGAATCAGCCTTCGTTTCTATTGCGAAGGAGGATACATTATGAGAATGCTGACATTTGCCCGAAGGTGCACAAAGGAGCTTCTGCGTGACCCGATAAACCTTGCTTTCGGTCTCGGTTTTCCTTTGGTGCTACTGTTACTTCTGAGTGGCTTGCAGAAAAATATCCCCGTAGAACTGTTTGATATTGACACACTTACGCCGGGTATTACTGTGTTCGGTTTATCTTTTATGACACTTTTTTCGGCGACGCTGATTGCTAAAGATCGGGAAAGCGCTTTTTTACAGAGATTATATGCATCACCGCTTACGGGCTTTGATTTTATTTTCGGCTATATGATGCCGCTATTACCCCTTGCCATCTGTCAGACAATTATTTGCTATCTTTTTTCAATTCCTTTGGGTTTGACTGTAAGTGTAAATATCATTTATGCTATAATAGGCATAATACCTATGGCGGTTTTTAATATTGCATTAGGGCTTTTATGCGGCAGTATCTTGGGTGTTAAACAAGTCGGCGGTATTTGCGGTGCATTATTTACTAATCTTTCTGCGTGGCTATCAGGTGTATGGTTTGATTTGAAGCTTGTGGGCGGTTTTTTCGAAAAAATTGCGAATGTGCTGCCCTTTGTTCACGCAGTAGAAATGGAAAAAGCATTGTTCAGCGGAAACTTTGAGCTTGCCTCAACTCACGTTGTGCCCATTATTCTGTACAGTGTATTTATAACTGCGATAGCTGTTCTAAGCTTCCTCAGACAAATGAAAAAACAATAAGGATTTGATGCGATGAAATACAAACTCATTATAGATAAAGATGCAGATGAAGAGATAATTGCAAAGGTTCACGCTCCCTCTTCTCTGACTGAGCAGATAGAAAATCTCGTCTGTAGTTTTTCAGGTGCTGAAAGCATTATGGGATACAATGATGATGAGATGAAAAAGCTATTATTCTCTGAAATAGAGTGTATAACTGTTGTTGATAAAAAGGTAATAGCTGTCGATACTAAGGGAAATCGCTATCGTATTCAGGAAAGGCTTCGTGATTTAGAGAATATTCTGCCGTCTTATTTTATACGCATTAACAAGTCTACTCTTGCCAACGAACACCGTATTGAGCGTTTTGTCGCAGTGTTCAACGGCGGTGTGGATGCAGTATTCAAATGCGGTTATCGTGAGTATGTTTCAAGGCGTTGTTTTTCACAAATAAGCAGGAGGTACGAGGGAATATGAAAAGATTTGTTACGGAATTTTTTCGCAGAGGTCTGATTGCTTGCGGTTTCGGACCGATTGTTCTTGCTGTTTTATATCTGATTCTGCATTATAAAGGTCTGATAGATACATTAACTGTCAATCAGGTCTGTACAGGAATTTTTTCAATAACTGCACTTGCCTTTACAGCAGGCGGTATGAATGCTGTTTATCACATAGAACGCTTACCCTTGATGTCGGCAATTTTGATTCACGGTATTATCTTATATTTCAGCTATTTAGGTGCTTATCTGCTTAATGATTGGATTGAATGGGGCACAACACCGATTTTGGTTTTCTCAGGTATTTTTGTTGTAGGCTATTTGGCAGTTTGGGCAATTATTTATTGCGCAACTAAACAAAATACTAAAAAGCTTAATGAAATACTGAAAGAAAAACAGCAATATTTATCAATTGATAAAGACCATTAATTTTGAGTAAATTCCTTATGAACACTCGCACCAAAAGTCAGCATCCACAGTAGTGGGTGCTGATTTTTTTTATTTCCGAAAAGTCTGACTTTAGATGTTTTTCAAATTGGCTTTGCAATTTGTTCGCAAGCCGTTATAATACAATTAGAGACTAAAAGCTTTTAGCATATAAAATGAATTAAAATCCGATAATCTGTTTGCTTTTTTACTACGGATATTAATCTCGTTGTGGTTGAAGTGTTTTAAACGGTACGCGATGAGAAAACGAAGGAAGGTAAATTGATATGAAAAAATCAGGTAAGATTCTTGCTTCTCTTCTTGCGCTTTTTGCGGTTGTAACTTTTTGTGCAGCTTGCAGCAAAGGTGAAAACGGAAAAGAGGAAGGCACAACCGTTTCGCCCGACCAAGTATCTTCCGACAAAGAGGAGCTTGTTGCCCCGAGCGTAAATTCGCTTATCGGCACGTGGGATACAACAATTGATGTTGAAGGTTTGCCTGTCGGCATAGAGCTCAAGTTTTCGATGTTCGGCAAAACTGTTGAGATGGATTTCTCGAAAGAGTCTTATGACAGGATGATTGAAACGGTTGTTGAGACGGAATCTGCTATATTAACGGACAAAGAAATTGCATTGGCCGGCTTTGCTGACAGAGAAGATTACGAAAACGATTTTCGTGAACATCTTATAGATGAGCTTCCCTACGATGAGCTGAGGGATACGATAAGAACAACGGGTACGTGGGAGCTTGCAGGGGATGCACTTACCGTAAATATTGCAGGCGAAACCTCAACTGCCGAAACAAACCTTTCTGAAGGTGTGACAACTTTTGAACTTGCGGATTCCTCCGGCGATACAATAACTCTTACAAAAAGATAATGTAAAAAATAAATCGAATCGGGTGTTTAGCGGCAACCGATTGATTTGTTTTGTGTGATTGTGTTATAATCAAAAAAACTTATACTCGGGAGGCGATGCGGTTGGTTGGTAAAAATGTTACGGTGATTATCGACAGACCGTCGGGCACGTATCATCCCAAATACAAAGATTTGTTTTACCCTGTCAATTACGGCTATGTTGAGGGAATCATCGCACCCGACGGCGAAGAGCAGGATGCCTATGTTTTGGGTGTTGATAAGCCGCTCGATGAGTTTACGGGAACGGTGATTGCCGTTATCAGAAGGTTGGACGACGTTGAGGAAAAGTGGGTTGTCGTGCCTGAAGGTGCGGCGCTTACGAAAGAAGAAATAATGAAGCAAGTCGAGTTTCAGGAAAAGTTTTTTAAAACAGAAATAATTATGTAAATTAAAATGAGGTGAGCTTTATGGGTGAGAAAAAAATGATGAGGGTTTATATGGGGCTCTCGGGCGTAATAGCTCTCATTTACGGTGTATGGATGGCTGTGTTTACCAAGTGGAATCAGTATCCGTATATAATTCCGACAGCACAGGATGAGCTTTTGTCCAACGAGGACTATATTAACAAGTTTGACGGTATGCTTCAGGAGCCTTTGTATTCAACTCCCTTGGTTTTTTGGTTGTGGGTTGCTTTTTCAACGGCGCTTTTGGTTTTGTACGCTGTTTTTATCCGAAAAATTCTTTTTGCAGAAAAACTTTCAAAACTTACGACAGCATTTTGTGTGATGAATCTTTTTGCAGGCTGTGCTTTTGTTACGTGGTATGGTTTTTTGAGCTTCCCTGCGCAGTTCGGCAATATACTCACGGACGTTACTGCCAGTATGCTCGGCCTTCGTTACCCGTCGGCATTCAGAATGTGGGGCGTTCTGGCATCACTCTCAATTTTTACCAATACGCTTTACATGTATCGAAAAAACAACTACAAGGGTAAAGCAGGTGTTATTGTTACAACCCTGGGTTGCGTATCGATTTTCGTAACTGTCAACGTTCCGTCTGCGGGGCTTGAGCTTGTTATGACGGCACGCTGCCTTTCACATTGGGTTACAGCCCTTACGTTTGCGTTTTTGGGCGCAGCGGGCGTTATAATATTCCTTTTCCATAAGTGCAGACAGAAGGATAAAAAGTACATAGCTGCAACTGTGATTTTTGTTACCATACTTTTGGTTATGTTGGTTCTTTTAGTCACGGTAGGCAAGAGTGCGTTTATTGAAAATCTGCCTATGTGGGTAGCTTACGCGCTGCTGTTCATAATCAATTTCACATCTTTTTTCGATAAGAAACCCGCCGATAAAACGGAAAAAGTCAAAGAAAAAATAAGCTCAGGAGTATAATCAAAACCCCCGTATTCGGCCGAATACGGGGGATTACTGTTTCGTTTGCGTAGTTGTTTATTTAATAAGGTCATGTTCCTTAATGAATTTTACTGTTTCATCAACAGTGGTGAAAGCAAGCGCAACAACGGTGTCAGCACCGCCGTAGTAGATTGCTATTCTGCCTGTTTCGCTGTCTGCAAGTGCGGCGCACGGGAATACAACGTTGGGTACGTCACCTACGCACTCGTAAAGCTCGTGCGGTGCAAGCAGGAAGCTGTCTGCTCTGTGGAGCACTTTCCAGGGCTCATCCTTATCAAGAATTGCGGCGCCCATTGCATATGTAAAGCCGTTGCAGCTTGTGAGAACGCCGTGATAGAACATAAGCCAGCCTTCATCGATTTCAATCGGTGTGGGGCCTGCGCCGACCTTGGTCATTTCCCAGTTCTTCTCGGGTTTCATAACGAATCTGTGTTTGCCCCAATAGGTAAGGTCCTTACTGTGGCTGAGGAATATATCACCGTACGGTGTATGGCCTCTGTCGCAGGGACGGATGAGAAGCAGAAATTCGTCGTTGACCTTTCGAGGGAAGAGGACACCGTTTCTTGCTACGGGGTAGCAAGCATCCTCAAGCTGGGTCCACTCCTTGAAATCCGTTGTGTAGGCAATGCCGATTGTTGTGCCGTGAGGTGTAAGATTTACCCATGAGAGGTAATATTTGCCGTCAATAAGGCAAAGTCTGGGGTCGTAGCCTCTGAAAATAACCTTTTCTTCAAGCTCCCAGTTGATTGCGTCCTTGCTGTAACCGACTACAAGCGTATGGTCGCGGCTCATAACGTCAACTCTGAAAACGCCTGCAAAGCCGTCACCGTATGGTACGACTGCAGAGTTAAAAATGCTGTTAGCCATAAAGAGATTGTCGCGTGTGATTATGGGGTTGGCATCGTAACGCCATACGGGATATCTGTAACCTTCGGGCTTATCCTGCCACGGGATATTGGGTATTGCACTGCCGATTATTTTAGCCATAAATACTTCCTCCGAAAATATTTTTGATTTTATTGTATTTACATTACGCCGGCTTGTCAATACATCGGTTGACAATTTACCGTATATAGGAGTATTATTAAAAACAATACTGATGAAAGGTTAGTGTAAAATGTTTAACAGAATCATTTCAATTGTAATGTCAGCCTTCCTCAGCTTTTTCAACTGGATAGGTGTGATGCTCGGTACGGAAGATACCTATAAATTCGAAAACGTATCCTATGGTACGCACGAGCGAAACACTCTCGACTTGTATATACCTGCAGATAAGGAAAGCGTCGGCCTTGTGCTGATGATTCATGGCGGTGCATGGATAGGCGGCGACAAATCTTCCTTCTCCGGCGATATAGAAAAAGTCCTTGGTATGGGCTATGCTGCTGCCGCTGTCAACTACCGCTATATCAGCGATGATGTTGACCTGATTGACGTTACAGATGATATTCAGTTAGCTGTTGATAAGATAAAATCACTTTCGGAAAGACGCGGTATTGAAATTAATAAAATGGTTGTTACAGGCAGCTCTGCAGGCGGACATCTTTCAATGCTCTATGCGTATTCGAGAGACGAAGTTTCGGCAATAAAGCCCGTTGCCGTGCTCAATTACTGCGGTCCGACAGACCTAAGTGACGATGCATATTATTTCGACAACGGTATAGGTGACAGCGAGTATGTTGCAACCGTGCTTTCATGGGCTTGCGGATACAAACACACATTTGCAACCCGTGAAGAAGCAAAGGAGGCATTGTGGAACGTTTCGCCGCTCAAATATGTCGACGCAGACACAGTACCTACCGTAATAAACCACGGTATGGTGGACAATATCGTTCCATTCAATAACGCCGTTGCGCTGCGTGATAAATTTAATTCGCTCGGCATCCAATACGAGTTCAATGCTTACCCGAATTCAGGTCACGGTCTTTACGAGGATGAGGAAAACGTAATCAAAGCAAACGAGCTCTATAATCAGTATTTGGCAACATATCTCGGCTGATTTTTTCTTGACATAACAGCTGCTATGTGATTTAATGTAATAAAGTGAATACTCGGAAATCTCTTCGGGGCAGGGTGTAATTCCCGATCGGCGGTAAAGTCCGCAAGCACGCTAAAGTGTACGAATTGGTGCAACTCCAATACCGACAGTTAAAGTCTGGATGAAAGAAGAATTGCTTTTCCGCCGCTTTAAAAGCGACCGATTTTTTCAGCATTTCATCAGCACCGAAGTAGTTTCGGTGCTTTTATTTTTGCGAGGTGTTAAATATGAAAGGTAAGACCGCAAAACTCACGACACTTGCCATGATGAGTGCAATTGCTTTCGTGCTTGTATTTGTCAGCAGCAAAATTCTTCCGCCTATTTTTCTTCCTTTTTTACAGTACGACCCCAAGGATATAATAATCGTTCTGGCAGGCTTTATCTACGGCCCGCTTTCATCGCTGATTATCAGCGCTATCGTATCGTTCCTTGAAATTGTTATGGGTAGTGACACGGGCATAATAGGTTTTATTATGAACGTTATATCAACCTGCACCTTTGCCTGCACGGCGGCAATCATATACAAGAAAAAACGTACCCTTTCAGGTGCGGTTATCGGACTTGTCGTAGGTTGTTTGTTTACTACTGTTGCTATGCTTTTGTGGAATTATCTTATAGCACCTCTGTATATGGTAGGTGTTACGCGCGAACAGATAAAAGGTATGCTGTTTACCGCGTTTATGCCGTTCAATCTCGTAAAAAGCGGACTTAATGCGGCTGTTACAATGCTTATGTATAAGCCGGTTGTTACTGCACTGCGCAAGGCAAGGTTGCTTCCCGCTGCGGAAGTTTCGCGCAAGAGCAATGCTTTTACGAGCATCGCAATTTGCGTAGTATCCGTGCTTATAATCGCAAGCATGATAGCGGTTATGTTCATGAAGGTTAACGGTTAAAAAACAAAGGTGCATCCTGCTTGACGGGATGCACCTTTGCTTTAGGGGAATTAAGCCGCAGGTTTATCGACGGCTTTTAAAAACGGAGATATTATCCGATAAGTACGATTGTCTTCGCCTATATTATAACCGACAGATTGAGTGCGATAGTTTCAGCAAAGAATTTTTGAAAAAATTTGTTTTGTAAGTCGTGTCGCAAAAAAATCGGATAATTTACAAACGGATTTGCTATTTTGCAGAATATGTGGTAATATATCGGCATTGTATTGTTTTAAGGAGATTGTGCATTATGGCGCTTACGGCTACGGGTAAAAAAGTCAAGCTTATGCTCAAAACTGAAAAAGAAATCAAAAAATGGGAGAAACATAAGAAAAGTCAGGGCAAAAAGCTCTATTTTGCGTACATAGTTTTTATGATTACGCTTATCTATGCAACCGATGAAATTGCTTCGCAGATAGGTATGCTTATGAAAAGCGAAATTGCCACGGACCTTATGTCGAAATTCGGCGAAAGCTCGGTAGGTATGCTTGACCTTGTGTCGAGCCTTGCAATTCCTTTTCAGGCGATAGGACTTCTTTACAGACCTCTGGCTGACCGTTGGGGCAGAAAGAAATTTCTCATCATAAATACATTTGGTATGAGCTTTTCGCTTTTGCTGATTTTCCTTTCGAATAACGTTGCAGTTTATATGGTAGGTGCCTGTTTTATCCAGTTCTTTGTTCCTCACGATATGCACGTTGTTTATATTATGGAATCTTCGCCGGCTAAACACCGCGCAAGAGTTTATTCGACAATAAAGTTCTTTGCGAATATGGGCGTTATGCTTGTGCCGCTTCTCAGACGTTGGCTTGTAACCGTGTCGGGCGATTCATATAATTGGAGAATGGTTTACTTCATTCCTGCGGTAATCGGTCTTGTTGTCAGCTTTATTGCACTTCTCGGCGCTAAAGAAACCCCTGCATTTATCGAATCAAGGCTTAATTACCTTAATATGACCGATAAGCAGAAGCAACTTCTCAAGCAAAGCAAAAAAGCGGAATCAAAACAGGGCGGTCTTATTCCTGCGCTCAAGTTTGCGTTGGGACACAAACAGCTTCGCTGGCTCTACGTTGTATCTGCTCTTGCAAATATCGGCTTCTACGGAAGCATAAACTATGAGCCTATCCTTAAATTCGGCTATGAGGGCAGCGGCATCCTTAACCTTGATGAAACGGTTTCAAATGCACTTATTATGTTCCCGATAGGTTCGGCAATCGCACAGGTGCTTATGGGCTTCGTTTCCGACTGGAAGGGCAGAAAGCCTGCGGCTATACTTACGGCCGCCAACTGCCTTGTCGGTTTCCTCGGTTTTACTTTAGGCTCAAAATACGGTCTCAATCCTTACGTTATCGGTTTTCTGAGCGGTGTGTTCGTCGGCAGTTACTATTCCGTAAACGACGTGCTTATTATGATGATAGGCGAGTCTGCACCGACGAATCTTCGTTCCTCCGCAATATCTGCGCAGTATATTGTTACTGCAATCGGCTACGGTCTTTCGCTTGGCGTAGGCACACTTTGTGCAATCAAGCTCGGCAACAGCCTCATCGGTATGGCAACGCTTTGTATGCTTGTGCCCGGCTTTGTATCAGCGCTTGCAGTTCTCTTTAAAAACGTCGGCGAAACCAAGGGTATCAATATGGATACCGTTACCGGCGCAGAATGGGATTGATAAAATAATAAAAATGATGGTTACCGTATCGCACGGCAACCATCATTTTTTATGTCCTATTCATTTTGTTTCATATACTCTGTGGTGCCCATTTTGACGATTCCGTTTTGGGCATCTTTGATTATCTGAACAAGATCGCTGGTTTTGTAGTCCAGGAAGTTAAAGCCTGTGTAATAGGTGAAATATCCGTTAGGTTGGGCAAATGCAATCCACGCTGAATTACCGTCTAACGATACCATTATGCAGATGTCATCTGCTTGGCCTGCAACAAGATACCTTACTACGTATGCGTACGTGTACTCTTCTTCAATATAGCACACGTCATTAGATACTTCGAACGTGCAAAGATCTTTAAGCAGATTATCAAAAATCAACTTGTGGAAAGAACGTCCGAGAATCTTTTTGGCAATTAATATTGCGTCATCGGGTGAAATCTTAAAGTCGCCGGGGAGAGAAGCAAGTTCAGACAGAGGAACGTGCTTTTGAGAAACTCTGTCAAGCTTGGTTCCGTTTTGGCGTATGCTGTCCATAAGCGGAACGTTTTTCCAGTCGGACAGGTTTTGCGATACGTCCTGTGGCAAGTATTCGTTGCCTTCAATTTCCAGGGATTTCAGCATTATGCCGATGTCTCTGTTTTTGGCTTCGAATTCTTTTTTTAGTTTGTCTTTTGTGCTTTGCAGAACTTTGCCGGATTTGTTAACTGAGGTAAGAGCGGCGTTTCGTGAAATCAGCGCAAATTTAAGATGCGAGTATGTATGTTGCTTGAGCTTCTCCAAAGAATCTCTGTTAACATTATTTCCGACAAATGTGCTGTTTTTGTGCTTGTTAAGAAGCTTTTTTGCGTAGTTCTGATGGTCGGCAGCACAGTCGGAAATCATGAAAGAATCCATACCTTCAATTGAGTTCTTGATTGGAGGTATAAGGTTTGCGGCGCAACTCCAGCAAAACGTCAGAAAAGCCGCAGGTGCACCAACGATGGTGGTGACGGCGCTGCTTGGTATCATTGCAATAAACGTATCCAGACCTTTTTCAGCCAAAAATATACTGATTACTTCTTTGATGTCAGTCAGGTCAGTTTCGGCATAATCTTTCATCGCTCCGCCGGATGGGGAGTCTGTTTCCGATGAGTAGGCTATCAACGCTTCTGCGGCAACGTCATTTTTCTCGGCAAAGGAGAACCAGAAGAATAAAAACTCATACAGCCTTAATAGCCAGGTGATTCCGGTTGTGTATTTACCAAAGTCTTTCATCCTTGGCGCAATTATTTCACACCATTCATCAATTTCATCTTTGTTTTTTTGCAGAAGAGGAACGATTGCAGAAACTTTCGGAGATTTTTTCAGGGAAGAAGACATATTTGTTACCGAATTTACGATATCAATCAATGTGTGTGTACTGCAATCTGCGGACAGCGCTGATACGGCCGTGTCCAGAAGTGATGAGTGGTTTTTCATCGTTTGTATAAATGCGTCATTGGTATCTCCGTTTATTGCAGTTACTTCATCTTCTGAAGTTGTAACAAATAAACTGCTGACGGAGCGTGAATAATGGTCTTCTGTCGCGTGATGCCCGCCTAATGAGATAATGTCGCTCCAGGCGTAGGTAGCGTTATCGGTCAACATACTGTTAAGGGTTGTTACGGTTAACGCACTTGCTTTTGATGCAAGATGGGAAAAATGAGAGTTGTATACTTCTCCTACCATATCAAAAGCATAGTTGTTGGAACCGGAAAGCATAGCGATTGTCATAAGGGTTGAAAAAGAAGGGCTTTGAATTTCTATGCCTTTCGGTGATTCCGTGTATGCACAGTTGAACAGGTCCATGGTGAAATCAAACGGCAACCAGGCCGTTCCAGAGCTGTAAATTGAGTGCAGCGGCGTGGAATATTCAATCATTGAGCCTGCTACATATACGAATACGTCAGGTGAGTTGAACCTGTATATTACGCAAAAATCAATATCTTTGCTCGCGATACAGCATTGGGTGTGGGTCATCTCAAAACTGAAGAAATAATCGTAAAGGCTTAAAAGCTCTGTTATGCTTTCTGCTTTTATATATACACCTGATTCATCTTCGGGTATCATAAAAGTCATGGGAATACCTTTGATGCCGTAAGTAGGAACGGCGAAACTTACGTCAACTTCGTAGTAGCTTTCACCTTGGGGTTTAGGCTCTTCCTGTGCGTATACGGATACCGTGAACGAACAGATTATCGCTATAATCAGAAGAATTGAAATTATTCTGATTTTCATTTTAATTCCTCCTGTAACTGAGCGGAAAGTTCGGCATAGAGCTCTTGATAGGCGGTGCCTATTCCTCCGCTGACCGCATTGGTAAAGTCGGGATTCATATAGTTACCTTGCCAATCAAACAGACCGTTGCGAGCATATTCTATGGTGACTACTTGTGAGCGTAACGGCGCATCGGGAATATACTCCGCTATGTCCTTGAGCATATCATCCTGTGTGTAGCCTTCGGGCGGGTTCAGGTTAAGCAACCAGGTTTCCATATCAGGCGCGTATATTGTGTATTCAACGGTTTTGCCACCGAAAAATCCGTTTATACTGTTGCGTTCAACTTTTATGTGAGGAATAATCAACGACATAAGTTCACCGTATTGAGGTTCGTTCGGGTTCTCGCCAAGCATTTTAATGACGTAGGTCGGAAGCTGGCTGTATTTATTGTACGTTGAGCCGGGAACTTCAAGGCTTCCTGTGTTGAAAACTTCCATATCTTTGTCAGAACGGGAACGCAGCGTTACGTTGTTGCCGAATGCAAAAACAAGAAAAGCAATTACACCGATAACGATTGTCGGAATCAGACAGGATTTAAGCCTTTCCTTGGGTGTTTTTTTCTTTTTGCCCGCCATTTTTCTGAGCTTTTTTGCTGCTGCTTTATTGCTCTTTTTCAAGTCTTTTTTACGTGCTTTTTTGTTGGGCTTTTTTTCTTCCGGAGTTTTCGCAAGAGGTGCAACAGGTTGCCGGACAGGTGCGGGCGCACGGTTTTGCACAGGTGCTTGGCTTTGTGCAGGCGCACGGTTTTGCACAGGCGCACGGTTTTGCACAGGTGCATAGTTTTGCACAGGCGCACGGTTTTGTGTAGGTACGCGGTTTTGTACAGGTGCACGATTTTGTACAGGCGCACGGTTTGGTGCCGTTGTGCGGTTTTGCGCAGGCGCACGGTTTGGTGCCGGAGCCGGAGCTAATCTGAAACCGCAGCATGGGCAGAATGAGCTGTCGGATGTGATTTCTTTTTGGCAATTTATACATATCCGTGTCATAAAAATTCCCTCTTTATGCTGTTAGTGCGCATAATTATACCAAAACTATAAAATTTGGTCAATGATAAATACGATGATTTTGATGTTTTGAATAAAAGAAAAGTGACAGTTGCGCTTTGTAAGGCAACGGAAGAAACTCTGATTTTTTCAGATGTAACGTAATGAGAATATAAGCGGGGGTCTCTTTTCTTTGAATGCGTTAAAGTGTAAAGGCTTTATAAAAATGAAGAGAGAGCTTTGGGGCGTCATTCCTTTCGGAGTGTCGCTCTTTTGCTCTCTCTTTTATCAAAATGTCATATTTTCCATAAACAAGTCTGAAAAAATCGGGCTTGCCGACAAATCGACATATTCTGCTTTTATTCTTGAAAATGTGTCTTTTTTGACTGCATATTTTACCGTGCCGAGCAGACTGCTGTTGTTGAGGCAGGTGCATTTACTGACCAGCTCTTTTGGTAAAAGTCCTGTCAAAGCCGCTTTCTCGGCGTCGATTTTTGCTGAAAATCCTCCGGAGATATACAGCGTTTCGACATTACTGAAATCCGTATTTTTCATCTTTAAAAGCGTTATTATTGCCGAGTAAACAGCCGATTTTGCGAGCTGATACTGTCTTATATCCTCTTGGGTTATGCTCACGTTTTCTGCAATTTCGACACTTTGATTTGCCATAAAACCTGTTTTGTCAATCGTGCCGTTTGCTGCAAAAAGAGCAATCACGTCAATCAAACCCGTGCCGCAGATACCTTTTGCAGGTGCGTTGCCGACTGTTTGTATTTTGCCGTTGTCATAAGAATAAATTGCACCTTCGGTCGCACTCATTCCGCAGGATATATTTGCTCCCTCAAAGCAAGGTCCTGCCGCTGCGGATGTGCAGAGCGCTGATTCTTTATCGAAAAGCACGATTTCCGCATTTGTGCCGAGGTCAACAAGCAGGCTGTGTCTGCCGTCGGACGGTGTTTTGACAAGTCCGAGTCCGGCGACAATATCCGCACCGACAAAGGCGCTGACCGAGGGCAGCGCTTCGACCGTTTCGATGCCTTCGATTTTTAAATTTTTCGCTTTTTCTGTTCTGCTTTCGAGAAATGAAGGCGTGTACGGTGCAATACCCATTGCAGAGCAATCAATGCCGAAAAAAAGATGGAGCATCGTCGTGTTGCCCGAAACGTACATTCTTTCAGCTTGTGCACCGATTTCTTTTATCATCGCGTTGGTTTCGCCTATAACAGCTTTTTGCAGTTGCTCGACACCGTGTTTTGCGCAGTGTTCGATTCTGCTCATAACGTCTGCGCCGAATGAAATCTGAGGATTGGTGCGCGTTATGACCTTTATTATTTTGCCGTCGTCAAGTGATACGAGCGCGAGCGCAAGCGTAGTTGTGCCGATGTCGAGCGCGTAGCAGACGTTGTCTGTGTGCGTGCCTGATTGATACGCACCCGTTTCGGAAAGAATATCTCCTTTTTCTTCAAGGTAAACGGTAACGTTGCTGACTACTCTGTAACGGCACGAAAGCTCGGGCTTTCCGTTGACGGTAACGATGCACTTTTTGCAGATTCCTTTACCGCCGCACAGGTGCTCAATGCCTGCGCCCGATTTGTTGAGAATATCGGACAAAAGTGTGTTGTGAGGTACGTATTCAGTTTTGCCGTTGATTGTCACCTTGTGCATTTGCTTCAACCCTTGTTTTGTTTTCTGTGAGTTATTATACCAATTCCGCAAAAAATAAGCAAGACTGCGGCATTCTTATGCCGCAGTCCCGATATGAACGTTATAAGTCTCCGTAAAATTCTTCGAGATAAACTCTGCGGTTTTCTGCCATAGATACGTTTGCTGCCATGCCTATGCCGATAGACATCATGCCTGCTCTTGTGTCTGCCATCTGACCAAGCGGATCGCTCTTGCAACCGATGAAAAGGTTATCTCTGATTTTTTCGTCTGCGCCGCCGTGACCTCCCGGTCCGTCCTGCGGTGCGTGAATTACGATTTTTTCGCCTCTGCGGTTGAAAATCGTGATAACGTTGTTGACGCCCTGACCGAGGTCGGGGTATCTCCAGTCCATTTTACAGAATTCAAGGCGTCCTTCCGTGCCGTTGAATGCTATGCGAAGTCCTTCGTAGGGGGAATGAGCGGTAAGAGAATAGCTCATAACGGCGCCCTTCTTGTAAAGTACGTTTACGCTGACGGAATCTTCGATGTCAATTTCTTCAGAGAAGATGCAACTGTCTCTGTAATAGCCGTCAACGTCCTCGCAGGCGAGGTAGATTTTGTCCATAGGCGGCTGATTTATGTCAAGGTAAAATTCGCAGGTCTTTTTGTGGGGACAGGTGAGGCAACGCTCCGAGCGGTTTTCGCGTGTCGGGCCGTAAAACCTTGTTGAGCCGTATGCGTTTACTGCAACGGGGTCATCGTCGAGAAACCAGTTTACAAGGTCGAAATGATGCGTTGATTTGTGTACGAGCAACGAGCCGGAGTTTTCTCTCTTGCGGTGCCAACGTCTGAAATAATCCGCACCGTGCTCAGTATCAAGCAACCATTCGAAATGTACGCTGAGCACGTCGCCTATAACCTTTTGCTGCATCAGCTCTTTTACTCTTGCAAAAAACGGAAGGTAACGAAGGTTGAAAACGACGGTAACCGTTTTGCCGGATTCGATTTCAGCCTTTCTGATTGCGTTTGCTTTTTCGAAGGTGGTTGTCATCGGCTTTTCGACAATTACGTCACAGCCTGCTTTGAGTGCCTTTATAACGTAAAAATCGTGCATACTGTGTTTGGTCGTCACGATAACCGTGGCGGGCTTTACGGTGTCAAGCATTTTATCAAAATCATCAAAAACAGGCACGTCAACACCGCTTGTTTCGCTGACAAGAGCAGCACGTTTGTGGTTGATGTCGTAAACGCCGCAAAGCTCAATCCTGTCTCTGAATTCTTTGAGTATCGGCTCGGCATATCCTTCGATTCCTCGGATTCCGCAGCCTACCTGAACGAATTTTTTCATAGCACACATTCCTTACGTTTTGTCGTTTTCGACCATTTTATCACAGGATTGCGCGAAATACAATACAAGGTGTGATAATGTGCCGAAAGAATTAAAAGAAAGCCTGACTTTGTTGACAAAGTACGCACAAGGCAGTAATATGTTTTTATACGGATTTCGGAGAGGAGGTTGAACGTGGAAACACAGAACGTATTTTTGTTTCTTGCGGTAAGTATGCTTTGCATGTGCTTCGGCTGGGGTGTAAGAGGCGATTCGATAGGCGGCGAAAAGGGCGCAATGCTGCCCGGCGCGCTTATGGGTGTTATGTGCGTGTGGTACACGGGTTCCGAGCTTCTTATGCAAAACGTTTTTTTGTTTTCTGCCGCGTGTTCTCTCGGCTATTTCTACGGCGGCATCGAACCCTACGGCTCAACGATGGGGCTTATACTCGAGCACGATAAACCTCGTTATAATCCGTCTCTCGGTTACCTCGCTCTCGCTTTCAAAGGCTCTCTCTGGGGCGGACTCGGTGCAGGATTTTTAGGCATCAGCTTTTCTGCGATGAGCGGTATTGTTTACAAGTGGTACGACTTTGTTGTTTTCTTTGCGCTTGTTCCTGTTGTTCAGCAAATAGGTTACAGGATATTCAACACACCGTATGACCCTGACAACGGCAAAATGCCGAAGGTATGCTTCTGTGAAAGCAGCCGTGAAGAATGGGGCAGGAATCTTGCCGTTGTTGCAGGCCTTCTTGTTCTTATGGCTGTGCGCCGCGACGTTTTCGCTGTCATTATGTTGGCAGGCGGTGCGATTGCAGGCTCTGTCGGCTGGGTTATCGGCATTACTGTTTTTGATAAACAGCTTCATCCGCTTAAAAACGGAAAGCGTATGTTCGGCAAATTCAGCGAGAAGCGCCTGATTGACGGCTGGAAGATAATGGAGTTTATTCAGGGCAGCTTTAACGGTCTGGGCATAGGAATTGCATTTGTGCTGGGCTGGCCGATTGCCGCAAAGAACCTTGCCCAGGCAGAGGCTGAGGGTGAGCTGTGGCACGTTTTGTCGTCGCAATCAGACACCGCGCTTGCGTGGATTTTTTGCGGACTGATGATATGCACGCTGCTTTTGTTTGCGTTCCCGTGGCGTAAGGGCGGTAAGGAGATTGACTCAAATACGCTCGAGCTTTTTGAGCGTCCGTGCTATATGGTTGCTCCGCTGTGCCTTGTTATGCTCGGGTCAACGACAATGGCGGGAATTATGTGCGGCTTTGCGATGTATTTTGTTATCGCTCAGCACGATGCACTCGAGCGATTCAATGAATATAAACATATAAAGCTTATCCGTGCTGTTCTGATTTTGCTCGGTGCGGCTGTTATCACCGTTCAGGCTGTCAGAGGTTTCAGTCTTTGGGAAGTTTGGATTTTTTACTGTTTCGGGTATCTTATTTTCAACCTTGCGGCAATATTTCATCCTGCCAAGGTCAGAGAAAAACGCAGAAAATCCGAGAATTTCAAGCAGTTCATAATATCTTTCGGAGGTGTCACAACCGTGCAACCGTTTTTCTGGTTGCTTGCAACGGTGATGTGCGTTTTCGGATATTTCAATTTCAGATAAAAAAGAAGGCACTCACGTGCCTTCTTTTTTTATGTCATCTATGTCGAAAAACTGTCCTTCATACCTGTTGTGAAGGTTTTTCTCTGTTGTTTGGTTGACGGCAAAAATTCGGTTTTCTGAATAAAGAATTGCGATTTTTGTGTTTTTGTCAACGTTTTCAAGAAAATACTTTTTTGCTTTTTTGTAAAGCGGGTCTTTGATTTTCAGCACTTGCGGAATCTGTACCGATGATGAACAGCACAGTAAATCGCACAGAATTTTTTCGCGGAGTATTTTTTCATTGCATTTATCGCGAAAAAATTGATACAGCTTTTCTGCGTATTCCGAAAGCCGCATACCGTTGCCGTTTACCGCTTTGCCGAAGCTGCAGAAAACGTCGAAGGGTGAGAGCCCGACACTCCCTGTCAGATATTCAAGTGTCAGCAGAAAGCGTCCGCTGTTGTAAAGTCTGTCGAGCGCATCCTCACAAGCTTTCAGCAACTTGATTTCTTCTGCCGAAAGCCACGGTGTTGATGTTACTTCGTACGGCGGCTCATCATTGAAGGTGCAGGGATATTTTTCGCTGTTTTCGCGCATATCTGCACCGTGGAGCAATTTTAAAAAGCCGAGTTGCAACATATTTGCTCCAAGTGAATATGCCTTGCCGAAACTGCTTGCGAAACTTTCAAAGTTCTCGCCCGTAAGTCCTGCAATCAGGTCAATGTGGATGTGCATATTGCCGAAACTTATGAGCTTTCTTATGTTTTCAGTTAGCTTTTTCGTGTCGGTTTTGCGGTTGATTTTTTTAAGTGTTTCTTCGTTGAATGACTGTATGCCGATTTCAAGCTGTATTGCACCGTAAGGCATTGAAGCGAGAATTTCGAGCGTGCTTTCTTTCAGAATATCGCCTGCGATTTCGAAATGGAAGCACACCCCACGGGGTATTGATTGGCCGTAATTTTCTTTGATAAAAAGAAGAATTTCGTTTGCTCTTTCAGCATTTGCGTTGAATGTGCGGTCTACAAACTTAACCGTCTGCGTGCCGCTTTGAGCGAGCTTGATTATATCTTCTTTTACGCGCTCCGTATCAAAAAAACGCAGCGGTGAGCAACGCCCCGAAAGGCAGAAGGCACAGCGGTAGGGGCAGCCTCTTGCGGTTTCGATATAAGTTATTCTGCCGTTTAGCGCTTCGAAAAATTCTGTGCAGTAGGGAGAAGGGGGAGTAGCGGTCTGTTCTTTTTCAGGAACTGATATTATCCTGCCGTTTTCTCTGTAAGTAAGCCCGCTGACCGCCGATAAATCTCCGCTTATATTGTCAAGCAAATCAGGCAAAGTCCATTCGCCTTCGCCTGAAAGCACGAAGTCGACGAATTCATATTCCTTGAGCACGTCTTCGGGTCGGTATGCAACCTCGGGACCTCCGAGCACGATTGTGCAACTGAGTTTTTCTTTGATTACTTTGCATATTTCAAGTGTTTTGGCTATGTTCCAGATGTAACACGAAAAAGCAACGATGTCAGGCTTTTCATTCGCTGTTTTTTCTGCAAAAGCTTCGGCATCGCCGTTGATTGTTGCTTCTGCAACGAGCACGTTGTGTTCGTCCTTTGCAAACTTGCGGATACCTGCAAGAAGACACCATGGAGAAAGTGAAGCGTGAACGTATTTTGAGTTGAGGCAGGCGAGTATAACCTTCATAATTTCTCCTTTCACGTTGATACGGAGATTATATATCAACTTGTCCGTCAATTCAAGTGTGTGTATGTAACGTTTGGCACGGATGTATCGGGCGCAACAGCCGCACTTTTGCCCGTGCACGCGTGATGTGAAAACGGTTGACATTGCTTGCTCTATATAATATAATAATAGAGTTAAATTGTAATCGTTTTTATTTAACGCCGAAGATTGATGCTTCGGTAACGATATGCAAACGGAATAAAAGAAAGAGGTGCGATTTTTATGAGGCTGTTGTATATTGACCCGGGTACGGGAAGTATGCTGTTTACGGTTCTTATAGGTGTACTTGGTGCGGCTTTTTACGCAGTCAGAATGTTGGTTATAAAGATGCGTTATAAGCTGAGCGGCGGTAAGGCGGATACGTCATTGAAGAAAGAGCCTTACGTTATTTTTTCCGATGACAAAAGATACTGGAAAGTGTTTGAGCCTATTTGCCGTGAGATGGATGCGCGCGGCAAAGAAGTTTTATACATAACAGCTTCTCCCGATGACCCTGCTTTCAAATGCGAATACAAGGGTGTTAAGGTAGAATGTATCGAAGAAAAAAACAAACTGTTTACAAGACTTAATTATCTGAATGCGGGTATTGTGCTGTCAACAACGCCCGGTCTTGATGTTTATCAGTGGAAAAGGTCAAAGGATGTTATGCATTACGTGCATATTCCGCACGCTGCGGGCGGCATCACTATGTACAGAATGTTTGGTCTTGACTATTACGATGCTGTTCTTTATTCAGGTGATTTCCAGGCTGAAGATATCAGGGCTTTGGAAAAGTTGCGCAATCTTCCCGCCAAAGAGCTTGTTGAAGGCGGAATTCCGTATATGGACGAGATGGCCAAGACTCTCGCTGCCGCAGAGCCTGTCGGTGAACACGAACGTACTGTTTTGCTGGCGCCCACGTGGGGTCCCAGCGCACTGTTTTCGGTAAGCGGAGGCAAGATTATCGAGCATTTGCTTAACACGGGTTACCATATCATCGTGCGCCCCCATCCCCAATCATTTACATCGGAAAAAGAAATGCTCGACAGGCTGATGTCTGAATATCCCGAATCCGATCAGCTTGAGTGGAACAGCGATACCGATAACTTCAACGTACTGCACAGGGCAGATATTCTTGTGTCCGATTTTTCGGGTGTTTTTTATGAGTTCGCATTTATCCACAATAAGCCCATTATTTATACCGACACAAATTTTGATTTGAGCGTATACGACGCTTGGTGGCTCAAGGATAGTCCGCTCTGGGTTTATTCTGCTTTGCCGAGAATCGGACGTAAGCTGACTCAAGAGAATATGAGCAACATCAAGGAACTGATAGATGAATGCTTGACAGATGAGCGTTATTCTGAGGGCAGACAGGCTGCCAAGAATGAAACTTGGGCAAATCCCGGAAAGGGTGCAGAAATAGTTGCTGATTATCTTATAAGCAAGTATGAAGAACTTTCCGGCAAGGAGGAGAATGCGGGATGACGTTCGGTTCAATTCTCGAAACCTTGATTCTCGGCCCGCTGAAGCTGCTTTTTGAGTACATTTATCAGATTGCAAACAGCGTAGTGCACAATCCTGCATTGTCAATAATTGCAATGAGTCTGGTTGTTAACGTAGTGTCTTTCCCGTTATA
>JAZRRT010000188.1:0-11829 GCA_045650985.1 Acutalibacteraceae bacterium
TTTGTGTACCAATCTTTTGCGGAAACTTTTGTGAGCACACTGAAAAGGTCTTTGTATCCTGCGGCTGTGAAAAGGAAACCGCAGTATTTATCGGCAATGTATTTGTCAACCTGATTTGTATCCGTTGAGAGCCAGTCAAATGCAGTTCTGCCCTCGCATTTTTTGTTGTAGGGACCAAATGCCATTTTGTTAATAAATTCGCTGCGGTGTTTGCTGCCTTTGATTTTTGCAACTGCGCCTGCAAGGTGAATTGCAATGCCCGAGGCGGGATTTTTGCCGCTTGTTCCGCAGAAAATTGCCGCGTCAAGCGTCATATCGTGCATTTGTGAATATGCTCTTGCAATAAACGATCCCATACTGTGACCAAGAAGAACAACGGGCTTATTCGGAAAAACCTCGCGTGCATATCCCGTAATGGTAAAGCAGTCTTCAACAAGATTTTTCCAGCCGTCTTCTTCACCGAAATAGCCGAGATACTTATCATCTTCTACCGATTCCCCGTGACCGAGATGGTCATGAACAAATACGGCATAGCCGTTTTCAGCAAGAAAAGAAGCAAACTCGTCATATCTTTCCTTATGTTCAGCCATTCCGTGAGCAATCTGAACAATAGCTTTTGAATTTGCCTTTACAACGGGAGCATAGAAAAATCCGTGGATAATAACAGGTTTAAGTGCTGAATTAACGGTAAATTCCGTTTTTTCAAATTTCATAGGTGTTCCCCTTTTCTTTATTCCGAAACTCTGATTCGTGCAAAACAGATGCGTTTTCTGTTCCACGTATAAGAAATAAGAAGTTCATTTCCGTTTGCTATAATTGCAGGATACGAATATTCACCGGGCATACTTTCGAGCACGGCACCGAGTCCCCACGTGTTACCGTTGTCCTCAGAACAAACAACCGTGAGAGGTGTACGTTCGCCCCAATTTTCCTTAACAGGATTAGAAATAAGGAAAAGTCTGCCGTCATCAGTGCGTGCAATATCAATACCGCTGTTATTGTTGAACAAACCGGTTTTGTACGCGGGACACCACGTTGCTCCGCCATCGGTGGAATCGCTGCGATAAATATACCTTCTGTCCGTTCTGACAAGCATATGGACAGTATCGGGTGCAGATTCCCATAACGTAGGTTGAATCATACCGACGGTTTTGCCGTAGCGTTTGGGACGTTGAACAAAATCAGTTTTAGTCCAGGTTTTTCCGTTATCGTCCGAAATATCAGCAAAGCATCGCCAGTCCTTATTCTGTTCTGTCGAAGAAGGTGCAACTATTCTACCGCTGAGAAGTCTGATAGCTTTATTTTTAACAGGGCCTCTGCCGCCGCTTGTATCACCGGGCACAAGCTCCTGCGGGTTACTCCAAGTTTTACCGAAATCATTTGAAACACTGAAATACGTCTGCCAATTAGGGATTTTCTTACCAACCTTAAAATAGAGAATCAGCGAACCGTCATCGTTTTTGAACAAAACCGGATTCCAATGAGGAATATCAAGGTCTGCCGTGATTCTGACAGGTTTGCTCCAACCCTTTTTACTGCGTGAAGAAAACCAAATATCAACGTCATCATGGCTTTCATAAGTGCCGCCGAACCAAGCAACACCGATTTCACCGTTATCCATTGCAATAACGGTTGATGCGTGGCTTGATTTTGTCGGTGCCGTAACATCATCTATTACAAATTCTCTTTTTATATCAAATTTCATTGCATACAACTCCTTTTGTAAGTTGATTATAGGATAACAAAGCAACAACAAAAATGCAAGTATTTTTATATCTGAGCACTCATATTATTACCGAGGTGCTTTTATGCGAAACGGAAAATTATTGATGCTCAATACTCTGGTACTTACTGTCGGAACAATAATTATGAGGACAGTTTC
Organism: Acutalibacteraceae bacterium; assembly: GCA_045650985.1. Classification (GTDB taxonomy): domain Bacteria; phylum Bacillota; class Clostridia; order Oscillospirales; family Acutalibacteraceae; genus UBA8612. Next base: position 1,883 of record JAZRRT010000188.1, read on the forward strand.
AGTTGCTTTTAACGTTTATCTGACGAATAAAATAGGAGCTTCAGGCATAGGGCTTTTTCAGCTTATTGCAACTGTTTACGGGCTTGTTATTACCTTTGCTTCAGGCGGTGTTAAACTCGGCGCAACGCGACTTGTTTCGGATATTAATAATATTGAATCAGAAAAAACCAAATCTGTAATGAACACTTGTATCAAATATTCTCTTTTCACAGGAATATCTGCAACTGTTATGTTGTATCTCTTTTCAGGTTTGATAAGTGTTAAATGGATTGCTGATGAGCGAGCTCAAATGTCTTTAAAAGCTCTTTCACTCAGTTTGCCTGCTATTGCCGTTTCTTCAGCAATTAACGGTTATTTTACGGCAAAAAAATCGATGAGCAAATTTGCTTTTATTCAGTTATCCGAACAAGTTGTGAAGATAATATTAACCGTGATTATGATAACAAGCTTCAGCAACAGCGGCACGGAGTATGCTTGTTTTGCAATATCATTGGGAATTACGCTTTCTGAAATCTTTTCAGCTGTTTTTGCATACGCTGTATATCGTTTTGAAAACAGAAACCAACCCGCCGGTAACACTAATGTACTACATAATTTACTGCGTATTTCTCTGCCCGAAATGACGGGCGGCGGATGCAGATCAATATTACTGACCGTAGAACATATTCTTATTCCCGACGGATTCAGAAAATCAGGTTACAGTATGGAAAAAGCTATGAGTATTTACGGAGTTATACACGGAATGGCACTGCCGGTAATACTTTATCCTTCGGCAATACTTTCTTCACTGTCATCAATGCTTATACCTGAATTATCACAGTTAAAATCTGTTGATGATACAGCAAAAATCAGTTCAAGAGCATCGCTTTCCATCAGATATGCGCTCATTTTCTCATTAGGTGCCGGTATATTCTTTTCAACACTTTCCGACACGGTTTCAACGGCAGTTTACGGAAACGACAGCTCATCGTTTTATATCCGATTGCTTGGTGTTATGGTTCCTGTTATGTATACCGATATGATAACCGACGGATTGCTAAAGGGACTTGATGAACAATCGGCATCAATGCGCTATAATATTATCGATTCAGCTGTTTGCGTTATTCTCGTACGCTTACTTGTTCCGAAATACTCCATCAGCGGTTACGTGTTTATTTTGTTTCTGAGTGAAATCATAAATTTCAGCCTGAGTATTAACAGATTGATTAAAAAAGCTCAACTCAGGATAAATATCGGTAACGATATATTCAAGCCGATAATTTGCGGTTTGACTTGTTGTTTATCCGTCAACTCATTCGTTGCACCGCTGATCAAAAACATTGTTCCTCCACAGGTTTTGCTGGTTATTTGCGCCCTGCTGTGCCTTATCACATATTTGTCGAGTCTTTACGCCGGCGGATCAATAAATAAGAATGACATAATAATGTTTAAAAGTTTGATAAAAAACAAAAATTATGCTTGACTAACTGTCCTTTTTTTAGATATTATTCAATAGTAAAAATGAGAAAGAGGACAAAAATATGACATCTTTGCTTATAAAACTCTTTGTAAAAAACAAAGATAACATTCAGGACGTTAAAGTACGTTCGGCATACGGCACGTTAAGCGGCAGTGTAGGCATTGTTGTTAATCTGCTTTTATCTGTTGCCAAGCTTGTTATCGGCAGCCTCACGCACAGCATTGCCATAACCGGTGACGCCCTTAACAACTTATCCGACGCAGGCAGCTCAACAATTTCGTTGCTCGGTTTCAGAATTGCATCAAAGCCGGCTGACAAGGAACACCCGTACGGTCACGGCAGAGTAGAATATATCTGCGGTCTCGGTGTTTCAGTAATCATTATGTTTATGGGATTTGAGCTCATCAAGTCTTCTATCGGTAAAATTATGGAACCGCAGTCACCTGAATTCAGTTACACGGCTGTAATTGTGCTTGTGCTTTCAATTCTCGGCAAACTATGGCTTGCTCTGTTTAACAGAAAAATTGCTAAAGCAATCAATTCCGACACTGTTAACGCAGTTGTTAAGGACAGTCTCAGCGATATTGCAGCAACCACTGTTTCTATAATTTCACTCGTACTTTCCAAGTACTTTTCATTGCCGTTTGACGGTATTTTTGGTGTTGTGGTGTCCCTTTTTGTTATGTGGGCAGGTATTGGCGTTTTCCGCACTACAACCGCATCATTACTCGGACAACCCCCTGAAGAATCTACCGTTAAAATGCTTGAAGAAAAGATTATGTCATACGACGGTGTTTTCGGCGTTCACGACCTGATAGTGCACGATTACGGTCCCGGCAGATGCTTTGTAACTGCACACGCTGAAGTACCTTCAACAGCTGATATAATGGAGAGCCACGACCTTATGGATGTTATTGAGAAGGAAATTCACCTTGATACAGGATATATACTTACTCTTCATATGGATCCTATTGTTATGGATGACGAACAAACAAACGCAACAAAAGCGATTGTAAACAAAATCGTTTCCGAAATAGATTCTTCATTGAACATACACGATTTCAGAATGGTTTCGGGTCCTCACCACACAAACCTGATTTTTGACGTTGTTCTCCCCTATTCATGTAAAATCGACGGTTCCGACCTGATCAATATGATAAACGAAAAGCTGTCAGCCTTTGATAAAACTTATTATGCTGTTGTTACGATAGACCGCAATTACAACTGATTTTTGTCGTGTTTTGTTATTTTAACCAAAACAATGAGTGTTTTCGCGCAATTATTTCTACTCGAAAATCGCGACAAAAAAATTTTTTTGGTTTACAAAAACAAATATATTAGGTACAATATATATTGTCAGTTCACAAAAACTGCACTAAATATAAAGGAGATTCTTAACCGTGAAATTTACTGAGCTTGATGACAACTTCCAGACTATTCCCAACGGCCCACTCGGAATAATTGCACTTCCCGGCTGTGAGGAACTTGCAAAGAAAATCGATTGGTATCTCGCTTCCTGGAGATCTCAGAGACATGCTGAGCACAAGGAAACTCTTCCTTTCCGCGGATATGAGCGTTCATCTTACCTTATTGACGTTCGTTTCCCCCGCTTCGGCACCGGCGAAGGTAAGGCAACAATCCATCAGACTGTTCGCGGTTTTGACCTTTTCATACTTTGCGACTGCTTTAATTACGGCGTTACATACGAAATGTACGGTATGGACGTACCGATGAGTCCTGACGAGCACTTTTCAAACCTCAAGCGTGCTATCAGCGCAATCGGCGGTAAAGCAAGACGTATCACAGTTATTATGCCGATGCTTTATGAAGGCAGACAGCACAAGCGTTCTTCGCGTGAATCACTTGACTGTGCAAATATGCTTCAGGAACTTTGCCACGATATGGGCGTTGACAACATCATTACTTTTGATGCTCACGATCCCAGAGTTCAGAATGCTATTCCTCTTAACGGCTTCGAAAATGTTCAGCCTGTTTACCAGATGATAAAGGCTATGACTCGCTCAATCGAAGACCTTCATTTTGATAAGGACCATCTTATGGTTATTTCTCCTGATGAAGGCGGTATGGGCAGATGTATCTACTATTCAACCGTCCTTGAAGTTGAGCTTGGTATGTTCTACAAACGTCGCGATTTCACAAGAATAGTCAACGGTCGTAACCCGATTATTGCTCACGAATTCCTCGGAGCTAATGTTGAGGGCAAGGACGTAATCATAGTAGACGATATGATTTCTTCCGGTGAATCAATGATTGAAGTTGCAACTAAGCTTAAGGGGCTTAAAGCTAATCGCGTTTTCGTATGCACAAGCTTTGGTCTTTTCTGCAACGGTCTCGATGCTTTTGACGAAGCATACGAAAAAGGTCTTATCGATAAAGTATTCACAACCAACCTTATTTACCGCACACCTGAGCTTCTCTCTCGTGATTGGTATGCAGAAGTTGACCTTTCAAAGTATGTATCCTATATCATCGATACTCTCAACCACGACCTTTCTGTAAGCGGACTTCTTGATCCTGCTGACAGAATTGAGACACTTCTTGTTTCAAAGGGTTATAAATCACCAAAAGAAAAATAAACCGTCAAAAGCTTCCTCATTTTGAGGAAGCTTTATTTTTTTAAAGTACTTGTATATACATAAAATATATGTTATTATTTTCTAAATATATAAAATTCAGTCACTTTTTCTGGCTATTTTTAGGGAGTGTGCTTATGAATAACAAAAAACCTGAAATTTATACCGTTTCAACGGCGCACCTTGATACCTCTTGGCTTTGGACACTTGAAGATACGATAGAAACATATATCCCTGACACAATAAAATGCAATTTTAAATTAATAGAAAAATTTCCTGAATATAAATTCAACTTCGAAGGAAGTCTCAGATATGAGCTTGTCAACGAATATTATCCGCAATCGTTTGAAAAGCTTAAAGAATACGTCAAATCCGGCAGGTGGCATCCATGCGGTTCTTGCTATGAAAACGGTGACGTAAACATTCCCTCTCCCGAAGCAATGACCAGAAATATTCTTTACGGCAACGGTTATTTTACAAAGGAGTTCGGTATCTGCTCGAACGACATTTTTTTGCCCGATTGTTTCGGTTTCGGAAGAGCTTTGCCCACCATATCGGCACACTCCGGACTTACCGGTTTTTCAACAGGCAAACTTTTCTGGGGCAGTTCTGTTCCCATACCCTTCGATACAGGCAAGTGGACAGGACCGGACGGCAAAGGCTTTTGGTCAGCACTTATGCCGTTTTCTTACACAACAAGTTTTAAGAAAATGAGCAAAGCCAAGCGTGTCCTCGAAAAAATTGAAAAGAACAAAAAAGAGAATTTGCCAACATTCACTTTTGCTTATCACGGCATCGGTGACAGAGGCGGTTCCCCCCACAAATCATCCGTAAAAAACGTTGCCCTTGCACAACGCAAAAATAACGATAACGACACACTTATTTATTCCGCTTCTTCAAAAGAGTTTTTTGATATGCTTGAATCGCTTCCCGATGAGCAAAAAAACAAAATGCCGACTTATGACGGCGAATTTCTTCTCACGGCACACGGCACAGGCAGCTACACATCTCGTACAATAACCAAGCGCTGGAACAAGCGTTGCGAACAGCTTGCTGATGCGGCCGAGAGATTCATAACCACTGCTTACGTAAACGGATTAACCGATTATCCTCAGTATGCAATGGACAAAGCGTGGAAAAACGTAATAGCCCACCATTTCCATGATGACATAACAGGAACATCGTTTGAAGAGTGTTATAAGCGCAGCCACAATGATTATGTGCAGGCTCTCAACACATTCTCCAGCGAGCTCACTTCAGCATGCAAAGCTGTTTCCTCTCAGCTTGATACTTCTTTTGTTGAAGGTTATGCTGTTGTAGTAGCAAACCCGCTTCAATCATCCGGCAGAAGAAATGAAGCTGTAAAAGTGACGCTTGAAAGTTCTGCCGAATTCTTCCGTGTTTTTGACTGTAACGGAACCGAAGTACCCTCTCAGACCAAAAAAATATCCGAAACTCAGAAAGAAGTAACGTTTAACGCAAGCGCAGCATCGTGCTCACTTTCAGTTTACGATTTGCGCGAGTCAACCGAACAGTGCGTAACAGTAACCGAGCTTAAGGTTGATAACGGTTTTATCGAAAACAAAAATATCAAAGTATCTATTGATACAAACGGTGATATCTGCTCCGTATTTGATAAGAGATTGGGTAAAGAGCTTCTCCGTAAACCTGTCACTCTTCAGATTCTGAATAACACTAACAGTTTCGAATGGCCTGCATGGGAAGTAATGTATAAAGATCTTTGCGGTGAGCCGTATATGTATCCATCATCTCCTGAGATTACCGTTTTAGACAACGGACCTGCGCAATGTTCTGTCAAAGTTGTCAGAAAAGCAGGTAAATCAACATTCACCCAGATTATTTCTCTTGACAGCGAAAGCGAATTTGTATCCGTACATAACGAAACTGATTGGCGCGAAGAAGCTTCATTGCTTAAAGCTCAGTTCTGCTTTACCTGCGAAAATGAGTCAGCTTCTTACGATATAGGAATCGGTTCAACCAAACGCGCTACCAACACTGATAAACTTTGCGAGGTACCTGCGCAGAAATGGGCTGACATTACAGACGCTGACAATTCATTCGGAGTAAGCGTTTTCAGCGATTCAAGATCAGGTTGGGATAAACCTGATAAATCAACACTTCGTCTGACACTTGTCCACACGCCTATGGCAAGCTACCGTTGGGAATGTTCTCAGCATATAATGGATATGGGCATAAACCGTTACTCTTACGCATTGATGGGTCATTCAGGTCATCCCGAAAACGTAACGACTTTTGCAGATGCATTCTGTCAACCAATGCATACATTCATTACCGAAAAACACAGCGGTAAGCTCGGCAGAGAATATTCTTTTGTGCGTGTAAACAACGATAAAGTCAGAATTTCTGCACTAAAAAAAGCTCAGGATTCAGATAAAATCATACTTCGTGTTGCCGAGTGTTCTGGTAATGATCAGAAAAATGTTGAAATTTCATTTGACAAAAAGATTATTGATTCTGTTCTCATACGAGGTGATGAAGTAGTAATTTCACCATTTGAGTTGTCCGACGGTAAGTTAGTATTTGATATCGGACACAATGAAATTAAAAGCTTTGCACTAACTTTTGAAAACACGGCAAACTTTACCGCTTCCTCTATACCGTTGACACTTAAACACAACGCTAACGGCATAACAACAGACTGTAACCGTCATACATCAACTCTTCCGGGCGGTTATTCAATCCCCCGTGAAATGCTCCCCGATACATATGTTTTTGCAGGAGTAGAATATAAATTCTCCGACGGAGATTTAAACTGTACGGTTTGTGACTCACAGAAAATAACCGTACCCAAGGGGTATAATACAGTTCACCTGCTGTTGGCTTCGCTTAACGGTGATAAGCATCCCGAATTCAGATGCGGTAGCAGATCAACTGTCGCTTACATTCCGGACTGTTTTGAAGCGCTCGGTCATTGGGATTTGATGTTGCCAAAACAGACCGGTTATATTAAAGAAAAACCGCAGGCGCTTACTGTTTCACACACCCACAGTAAAAAAGGAAATTTAACAGCAAAACAATTTTACATATTCGATGCCGCAATATCGCTTAACGGTGAAACAGAAATCATCTTGCCAAAGGACGATAATCTTGTTCTTTTTGCCGCAAGCGCCAACAATGAACCGTATCTTTTCGAAACAGCAGATGATCACTTTGATAAGTTGGCAAAACGCAAGTTTGACTATACTTTCTCCGCTTATGCTGAAAAACGTATGAAACCCGCATTAGCAGAGCGAGTTCTGGATAAGCTTATCAGCAGAAAAACCGTTATAAAAGTTAAAACCGGTGAGTTCTATAACGAAGTCGCATTAAGCGAGCTTTATTACATAATACGCAAAACACTCGACGGCATCAGCTACAAAAAGAAAGCACAGAAACTTATTGACTCACGTAAAAATATCAGATAACAAAGGAGACTTGCAAAATGAAAAAAATATCAAAAAAAATCATTTCTCTTCTCTTGGTAATCACCCTGTTGTTTTCTTGTTCATTGGCAACAAACGCCGCAGACGGCGTTGCTGCGGATAACAGCGGCATCATATTTGTTGCGGGAGCAATAAACGGCTTGCTTAATGCCGTGTTCAAAGGTTTCGGTTCTCTTTTTCCGAATGATTTCCTTACAGTTGATGAGTACTACGCCCAAGATAACAAAGATTTCTATGAAGGTACTGAAGAGTTTCTTGATGAGCCTTCAGAAAACTCAAAATGGAACCTTGGTTTCGGAAAAACCAGCATAGTACCCGATAACCTCAAGGATGGTTCAAAGGAGTATTATACAGGCGGCTACTTCACGCAGAAAGTAAACGGTGTATACGATGATCAGGGCGCCAACGCCATCGCACTTAATGATAATTCAGGCAGAGGCACCGTTATTATGGTTGCCGTTGACGGCGTAGGTATAAACAACGGTGACGTTCGTACAATCCGTGCAGAAGCTGAAAGAAAGCTTAAAGAGCAAGGCGTAAAAAGTGACATCGTTGCAATAAACATCAACAGCACACACTGTCACACCGTTGTTGATACTCAGGGATTCGGCCTTGAGCTTATTCTTAAAGCCTTCCAGAACATCTTCTCTGTCCTGCCTTTCATTGAAAGAACACGCAGTATCGATAACGAATTTCTTGAGTATATGATTGACGGCACATCAGATGCAATTGTTGAAGCATATCTCAATATGGAATCAGGTAACCTTTACTACTTTGAAACCGCCGGAATCGGAAGAAGTGAAAGAAACGATAACTTCCCTGAAGACGAATATGATTATATCTATAACAAAAGATATGACACCGAAGGCTATCAACACGTAATTGCCTGCTTCAAATTTGTTCCCGATAATCCCGAGTCAATGCCTACCGTTTTCGCAAACCTCGGTGCTCATCCCACAACAATCAACAGATCTACAAGTCTTCTTTCAGCAGACTTTCCTAACTATATCGAAGAAAAACTCAATGATGCAGGTATGAACTTTGCATTCATCCAGGGTGCACAGTCCCCTGTTTCTGTTAACGGCGGCGGTGTAAAAACCGAATCGGTAGTCAACGAAGTAAACGAGCAGATTGCCGCAGATGCCCGCGTTAACGATTACGCATCGGCTAAAAAGCTCGGTTACGAATTTGCAAGACTTATTATTGAAGCTGAACAGAATGCAACAGAAGTTGAGCCTGTTATTAACGTAAAAATGGCAGAGGTAACGGTACCTCTTGAGTACGGTCTTCTTGAGTTGGGTGCAATCTCTCACCTTCTCGGCACAACTACTGTTTACGACGATGAAGCCCCCACAGGTTATTCAATTATTACCGAAATCGGTTACCTTGAATTTGGTTCGGATATTGTAATGCTTACCGTACCGGGCGAGCTTGTTCCTCAGCTTATTTACGGCGAGGTTGTAGACAAGACAGAATCATACCTCGGTACAGACTGGGAGCTTGAAATTACTTCGGATATTATTGGCGAAGAAAAAACCGTACTGGTTATGGGTCTCTGCAATGATGCAATCGGATACATAATTCCCGATAACGATTACGCTCCTTTTATTGCTGATTCACTTTGGAACAATGAGCTTGGCGAAAAGCTTTTCGGCAAAGCACACGGCCATTATGAAGAGATGCTTTCAACAGGCAGTAAAGCAGGTTCAACAATTATCGGCGCTCTCAATAACCTTGTTAAGAAGGTAAAATAAGTTAAAACGTATTTCATTTTGAGGTGAAATCATGGCTAAAAAACACGAATCTAACGAAAATGCAAAAGAGTTTGAACGGCTCAGACAACTTGAACAACAGGCTCTTGACAACGAGGCTGCTTCCAAGGTTCAGGACAGGCGCTATGTAGGAACAAAAGAATCTCTCGGATTCGTTATTTGGGATGCGGCACAAAGCTTTAACATCAACATATTCTCAGACCGATTTGTTACAAGTATCGTTGAAATCAATCTCAAATCTCAGACAGTTGTTAACTCAATTAATAGCGTATGGGACATATTAAATGATATTTTCTTCGGTGCAGTTGTTGATAAAACACGTACACGTTGGGGAAAATTCAGACCCTATCTGCTTTTTTTGGCAGTACCGGGTTGTATTCTTACCTCGATGTATTGGCTTATGCCTCAGCTCTTCGGAGGAACCGATTCCGATGCTGTAAAGTTTGTTTTTTATCTCTTGCTTACAGTAGCTCGTGAAGGCATAACTACCTTCCAGACAATATCACGAACCGGTCTTATGTCAACAATTACACCACATCCTAATGACAGAACAAGACTTATAACACTCGCAAACTTTGCCTCAGGCTTTTTTGGCGAAAAACTGCCCGAGCAAGCAGTAACAATTCTTATCGACGTGTTCAGAGATATGTTCCTTCAC
>JAZRRT010000189.1:0-8217 GCA_045650985.1 Acutalibacteraceae bacterium
TCCCAACAATCCTACAGGCGCTCTTTATCCTCGTGAGGTTCTTGAGCAGCTTGTTGAGGTTGCACGTGAGCATCAGCTTGTAGTTTTTTCTGATGAAATATACGACAGACTTGTTATGGATGAGCTCGAGCACATTTCAACAGCTACTCTTGCTCCTGACCTTCTTGTCTGCACGATGAACGGTCTTTCAAAGTCACATATCGTATGCGGTTTCCGTTGCGGTTGGATGGTTGTAAGCGGCGCTAAGGAAAGCGCTAAAGATTTTATCGCCGGTCTTGTTCAGCTTTCTGCTATGCGTCTTTGTGCTAATGCTCTTATGCAGCTTGTTATTCCTGCAGCCCTCAATGACCCCGAAAGCACAAGAGAAATGATTGTTCCCGGCGGCAGACTCTACGAACAGCGTGAGGCAACCTGCCGTGAGCTTGCAAAAATTGACGGTATATCATTCGTCAAAAACAGTGCTGCTTTCTACCTTTTCCCGAAAATTGATGTTAAAAAATTCAACATCACAGATGATCAGCAGTTTGCTATGGATTATCTGCACAGCAAGAACGTTATGATTATACCCGGCAGAGGTTTCAGCTGGAAGGAGCCTGATCATTTCCGTATAGTCATGCTTCCTGAACCGGAGCAGATAGCAAAGGCAATGCGTGACCTCGGTGATTTCCTTAAGGATTACCGTCAGAACTAATCGAAAGCTTCAATCAGATATTGAAGCTCGGAATCGTTGATGACGTGTATTCCTTTACGGACGTTTTCCGCATCCGATTCAGGTAAACTCTCAATCCTGCAATCGAGCACGGTTTCCGGTTGTTTTTCTCCGTAAACAAATACGGCAACCTTTCCGTTATATTCACATACAGTATATTTATAGCCGACAGTTGATGGTTCGCTGTCGGCTGTTTCTTTGTCTGAGGAATTTGTGAACAGCAGAATGGTTGTAATTATCGGTAACAGCATAAAAATCATAATTTTTCTGTATATTTTCATAAGCTTTATCATCCTTTCACATTAATTATTCCTCTTTAGTCAGCTTGTAAACAATTATTTTAAAAAATTGCTTTATTTTTTTAAACTTTATGATATAATATCTGTTGGTGAAACAGAATTTAGAATGTTACAAGTTAGTGCCGAGGTGTAATAAATGCAAAAAAACGCTAAAAACAAAAAAACGGGAGGCGGAACAGTTGCCTCTTTGTTAGGAAATCTGAAACCAAAGACGGTTGTTTTGTCTGTACTTTTGATTTTTGTCTTAGCAGCGGTTATCATTGTGGGCTATGTGCTTGGCTATATGGTTATTTATGCCAACGGAGACGTTGCCATCGACCTCAATGAGTATCAGGCGAATCAAAGTCAGACGTCGATAATATATGCCTATGATGAAAACGGTGAGATGATTGAGCTTCAAAGACTGCACGGTGATGAAAACCGTATTTACGTCGGTATAGATGAAATTCCCGATCATCTTCAGAATGCGTTCATTGCGCTTGAAGATGCACGATTTCCGACTCATAACGGTGTTGACTGGATTCGTTTTGTTGCTGTTTTTGTCAAGGACAGGCTGTCAACAGGCGGTTCTTCCATCACACAGCAGCTTGTAAAGAATATTACCGGTGACAGAGAGCCTCATTTCGGAAGAAAATTCCACGAAATCTGTAATGCACTTAACCTTGAAAAGAATTTTGAAAAGGATGAGATTCTTGAAGCGTATCTCAATACGCTTTATCTCGGCAGCGGATGTTATGGCGTAAAAACAGCTTGTGAGAAGTATTTCGGCAAAGATGTTTCCGAAATTAATATTGCGGAAGCTGCCTGTATTGCTTCCATAACAAAAGCACCCTACACCTATAATCCTCTTGTTAATCCAGAAGAGAATCGCGACAGACAGGTTAATAAATGTTTGAAGGCTATGCTTGATGAAGGTTACATTACGCAGGCTGAATATGATGAAGCAGTAGCTTACAAAATGGTCTTTACAAACAGTCCGGAGTACGTTTCTGATGACGAATCGAATGAGGAAGAAACATCGAACGAGGTATGGAGCTTTTACGTTGACTATATCATCGACACACTTGTTGATGAGTTTATGGCCGAATATGATATGTCAGAGCGTCAGGCAACCCAGAAGATTTACTATGGCGGTCTTAAGATTTATGCGGCCCTTGATGTCAACGCTCAGGCAGTGCTTGATGACGTTTACACTAACCGCAAAACCTTTCCTGACGAATCCGGCAGAGATGTTCAGGCTCAGTCTGCAATGACTATTATGAATTATTCAGGACGCATTATCGCTATCTGCGGTGAGGCGGGTGAAAAATCAGGTAACAGATGTCTTAACCGTGCGGCTGATTCTCCAAGACAGCCCGGTTCATCAATCAAGCCTTTAAGTACTTATGCCCCCGCAATCGAAGAAGGTCTTGTTACGTGGTCAACCTATGTTCAGGACAAAGCGTTTGCATATAACGGCAATCTCTGGCCAAAGAATTACACGGGTGACAAGGGTTCGGGCAAAAATGTAACCGTTCAGAATGCTCTTGCCCGTTCGCTCAATACCGTTCCCGGACGAATTGTTTATTACAACCTCGGCTTGCAGAAGTCTTACAATTATCTTGAAGATAATTTCAAAATCTCCACTCTTTCCGAAAAGTATGACGTTGCTCCCGCTCCACTTGCAACCGGCGGTATGCGTTACGGCGTTACAACACTTGAAATGGCTGCGGCATACGCAACGTTCGGCAACGGCGGTAAGTATTATGAACCGTATTGCTACTATAAAGTTACCAACAGTGACGGATCAGTTGTTTACTTTGATAATGCCGACATTGTCGGAGAGCAGGTAATCAGCGAAGATACTGCTGATATTATGTGCGAACTTTTGCAGACTGTTACAACCGACAGTGTAGGTACGGGTACACCTTACAGAATCGGCAGTTTCCAGACCATGGCAAAAACAGGTACAACCAGCGACGATTATGACCGTTGGTTTGTCGGTGGTACACCTTATTACGTTGCTGCTGTCTGGTACGGTTACGACCTTAATAAGACGGTTTCAAACGTAAGCGGTAATCCTTCAGGTAAGCTGTTCAAGAAGGTAATGGATGAAATTCACGAAGGTTTGGAGCCTAAGGAATTCAGAAAATCGACAATCGTCGCAGAAAAGCGTTATTGTGTTTCAACCGGTCTTATTGCCGGCAACGGATGTAAATCGGCAACAGGTTGGTATTCACTCAAGAATATGCCGGAAACTTGTACTTCGTGTGTAGGCTTTATTAACAGTGACAATGACGGCGGAATAATCGAGGAAGGTTTGGATTTCATAATTGATAATCTTCCTGGTTTTTAACGGTTAATATCGTTATTTAATGAAAGGAAAATGGTCGGTGGCAGCAGTTTTGCTACCACCGACCTTGATATTTTATGGTTATTATAGGTATTGATTACGGTGATGTGCGTACCGGCATTGCGGTTTGCGACAAAACCGAATTTTTGGCTTCTCCCGTTTGTGTTATTAAGGAAAGCTATATGCCGAAGCTTATCGACAAGGTAATTGAGATAATTGATGCTAAAAAACCTGAGTTGATTGTTGTAGGTCTCCCTAAAAATATGGATGGAACTCTTGGCTTCAGAGCTCAGGCGTGTACCGATTTTGCAAATGAACTTGAAAACAGATGCGGTATAAAGACACAGCTGTGGGATGAGCGACTTACAAGCGTTATTGCGCATCGTCAGCTTCAGATGAACGGTAAGCGTGAAAAGAAACATAAAGATGTAGTTGATGCAGCTGCCGCAGTGGAGATTTTACAGAGCTTTATTGACAGCAGAAAGTAGTCTGATATGCAGAAATATTTTCCTGAAAAACATGTATTTTTTCAATCACTTCTTATTTCTTCAATTCTGATAATGTTGACCGTACCTTGTTTTAAAATGACAGGAAACCTTATTTTGCCTGTTGTTATATCGTTTTTAGGTTCAGTTGCGGTTTGTTTGGTTGTGTCTGTCTTTCGTAACGCTGAATCATCAATCGGTTTTTCGTTGATAATCTGTAACCTTTTCTGGTTTGTTGCGGCAATTGTCGGTGAGGTGCGTACACAGATTGATCACGGCTTTGTTTTTGAGTGGATTCAGTATTTTTATTTTGATAAATTATTGATTGTCGGTACTGTTTGGCTTGCTTGTTCACTTTTTTTCGCGTTAAAAAGAGTGCTTTCCAAACACAAGCAATTATCGGATTTTGACTTGTTTTTTAAGTACAGTTCATTTGCTTTTATTTGTTTTTATTCGTTTGTTCTGGTTTATTCCTTTGTGCTCATAAGATTGCAATCTGATGTTTATCCTTTCAGATTTCAGCCGTTTGTTACTATACGTGAGTATATTGACAGCTATGCTGAAGTGCCGTATGAAATTATTATGAACGTTTTGGGAAATCTGTTTTATTTTACTCCTCTGGGTTATATTTTTATGTTTTTGCTCTCAAACAAAAACATAAAAATCAAAGTTGCAATTAATGCGGTATTTCCTGTGATTGCTTTTACGTTGCTCGAGTTTTCTCAGTATATTTTTCAGAACGGATACTGTGAGTTTGATGATATGATGATGAACAGTATCGGTTTTTGGGTGGGAAATCTTCTTTGCTTGTCAAGTGATAAGTTGGCTGAATATTTGAGTAAAGGACGAATTAAGCGCTTCTGGAGCTGATATATTTTTAATGTATGAAGCATACTCCTTCACGGGGGTGATTTTATGAAGCGTTTGGTAGTTTGGGCTCTTTTCCTTGTTGCCGTGCTGAGTGTTTCATCGGCGATTTGCTTTCTGTACGGTGACAATACTGATGTTTTTGTCAACGAAGCTGCGATGCCGACAGTAATTATCGATGCCGGGCACGGCGGAGAGGATGGCGGTACAAGCTCCGTAAGCGGTGTACTCGAGAAGGATATAAATCTTTCAATTGCTTGTTATTTGGCGGAGATGCTGGAGTGTGCAGGCTATGACACCGTGATGACCAGAACAACTGATGAGCAAATAGGCGACAATTCGTTGCCGACTATCAGACAACGGAAAATTTCTGACGTACGTAAAAGGTTAGACATTACAAAATCCTATCCCGATGCACTTTTGGTAAGTATACATCAAAACCATTTTTCCGATTTCCGATATGGCGGTGCACAAGTTTTCTACTCTCCTAAATCAGATACGAGCAGGGTGCTTGCCGAGTCAGTTCAAAAGTCGATTGTTAATCTTATTCAGAATGGCAACACAAGAAAAATTAAAAAAATCGGAACAAATGTATACTTATTGTATAATTGTGAAAATACTGCGATAATGGCAGAATGCGGCTTTTTATCTAATGCTTCCGAAGCTGAAAATTTATCATCAGCAGATTATCAGAAAAAAATGGCTTTTTCTGTTGCGTGTGGGATTATAAAATATTTGGAGGAACAAAATGGCTAAAGCGAAATCACTCTATATCTGTTCGTCTTGCGGGTACGAGTCATCAAAATGGTATGGTTGTTGTCCCGGTTGCGGAGAATGGAACACAATGAATGAAGAGGCTGTTACTCAAACAGCTTCGCGTTCTGCTGCCGTAAAGCCTGCCTCTTCTCTAAAACTTAACGAAATTGTCAGCGATATCGGTGTGCGTTATAAAACAGGTTTGAAGGAGCTTGACCGAGTACTCGGCGGAGGAATAGTTAAGGGATCTCTTGTCCTTCTCAGCGGTGATCCCGGCATAGGTAAGTCAACAATCCTCTTGCAGATTTGTCAGTATCTTGACAGTGGATTAAACATATTGTATATTTCCGGCGAAGAATCAGCTCATCAGATTAAGCTTCGCGCCGAAAGGCTTGGCGTAAATAATCCTTCTCTTTCGATTATGTGCGAAATTGATGTTCTTGCAATAACCGAATACATCAGACAAAATAAGCCTGATGTTGTAATTGTCGACTCAATTCAGACAATGGATTATTCTGAAGTTACCTCATCACCTGGCAGTGTTACTCAGGTGCGTGAATCGGCAAGTGTGTTTATGCGCACTGCAAAATCACTCGGAATTCCGATCATTCTCGTCGGTCACGTGAACAAAGACGGTAACATTGCCGGTCCTAAAGTTCTTGAACATATTGTTGATGCCGTGCTTTATTTTGAGGGTAATCGCAATTTCTCATACAGGATTCTTCGTGCCGTTAAAAACAGGTACGGCTCTACCAATGAAATCGGTGTTTTTGAGATGCTCGACAAAGGTCTTGCCGAGGTTGAAAATCCGTCACTCATGCTTATTTCGGGTAAACCGAAAAACACTTCAGGCTCGTGTATAGCGTGTGTTATGGAGGGGTCAAGGCCGATTCTCGCTGAAGTTCAGGCTCTTGTTACTCCTACGGGTTTCGGTAATCCTCGCCGTATGTCAACGGGTTTTGACTATAACAGAGTTTCCATGATTCTTGCCGTTCTTGAGAAGCGTGCAGGCTATTTCTTCGGCACGAGCGATACATATATCAACGTTGTCGGCGGTCTTAAGCTTGATGAGCCTGCGTGTGACCTTTCGGTGGCAATGGCGCTCGTTTCAAGCCTTAAAGATACAGTTGTATGTGACGATACGCTTGCATTCGGTGAAATTGGTCTGGCGGGCGAAATTCGCGGTGTAAGTAACTGTGAGCAAAGGGTAAGAGAGGCTGTACGTCTCGGCTTTTCCAGATGTATAATTCCTCGTCACAATCTTAAAAATCTTTCACTGAAGATTGCCGGTGATACCGAAATTATCGGTGTCAGTAATATTCGTGAAGCTTTTGAGGCGGTTACTAAATGATTGACTTTAAGCCAATATCAACGCCGAATCTGCCTCAGAGTCGGGTTTGCCATGCCGTAATATCTTACAAATATCCGCAACTTAACGATTCGCTAAAAAAGCTTGACATCGAGCCGCTTTTTGTAAGCGGGTGCCGTGATATATTGCCGCAGGTTGAAGACCATTCGGATATGCTTTTTTCTTATATCGGTGACGGATGTTATATGCTCGAAAAATCACAGGCGGCTCTTGATTCTTCGCTGAAAATGCTCGGCTTTAAGTCGATAAACAGTCGCATCAGCCTTTCTGCGGGGTATCCTCACGACGTAGTGCTAAATACTTGTATTATCGGCAATAAAATCCTCGGAAGTGAAGCGATTGCTGATTACCGGAAAGATGATTCGAAAAATTTTGTTGCTGTAAAACAAGGTTATGCCAAGTGTTCGGTTTGCGTTGTCGATGAAAATTCGCTTATTACTGATGACATTTCAATTTTTAACAAGTGCAAGTCGCTTGATATGGATGTGCTCTTTGTCAGGAAAGGCAGCGTTAAACTTAACGGGTTTGATTACGGATTTATAGGCGGCTGTTGCGGAAAAATTGCGCGTGATGTACTCGCATTTTTCGGAGACATAAATACTCATAGTGACAGCTCAAAAATCAAATCTTTTCTCAGTTTCAGAGGAATAGACGCGTTCAGCTTGTGCCCCGGAGACCTTAAAGACATAGGCTCAATAATTCCTATAACCGAATATTGTTCATAAAGCTTCGGATTTATTGTCCGAAGCTTTATTTTATTGTTGCATTATAAGTTAATTAATGCTATAATTATTAAATATTTAGGAAGGTGAATTTTTTGAGCCGTAAAAAGTGGCAGGTAAACAAAGTTGATAAGGCTTTAGCTGCAGCCCTTGCTGAAAGGCATACGCTTTTTGCACTTGCAGCGCTTATAGCTTCTTCGAGAGGAATTGATACTGATGAAAAAATCAGGGCATTCTTTTATGATGAGGCTCAGTTTGCTTCGCCATGGGATTTCCCTGATATGCAAAAGGCTGTTGATGCGATCAATTATGCTGTTGACAGGTTTGAGCGTATAGCTATTTGCGGCGACTATGATGCTGACGGAATTACTGCCTCTGCACTTTTATATTCTTACCTTGAACAGCTTGGTGCTGATATTATTTGCAGAATTCCTGACAGAAGTGAAGGATATGGGCTTAAAAAGGAAGCTATAGACTACTTTGTTGAACAGAATGTTAAGCTGATTATAACAGTCGACTGCGGAATCAGCAGCGTTGAAGAAGCTGCGTATGCTGCTGAAAAAGGTATAAAGATGGTAATAACCGACCATCATATCTGTGGTGATGTTCTGCCTGTGTGTGAAGCTGTTGTCGACCCGTACAGACCTGACTGTGTGTGTGATTTTAAATCTTATGCAG
>JAZRRT010000190.1:0-22656 GCA_045650985.1 Acutalibacteraceae bacterium
TCGCACAGATGAAAACGGCAACAGATGGCGACTTGACACCTTGATTGCACGCTACAAGTCACACATCAAGGATAACGGCTATGTGCTGTTTTCCGATGCAAACACACATTCACAGATTAACCTTGCGTTCAACTACGCTACCGTTTACGGCTGGCTTGCTGTGCCCGCATCTGTTGAAGAAACAGTAAAAGCACTCGGTCTTGAAAAGAAGCACGACCTTTCAACTACCACACTTGATTTTACACACGAACGCGAGTTTTACGAAGAGCACAAGGATGAATTCCGCAAAGACAGCCTTGTTCATCTTTACTCATACGCATCAGGTCTGCGCGACTTTGCGGTACAGCAGAAAATTTTCATCACATACGTTGAGGACAGCGACTACGTTGCAAGAGCGTACAGAGATATGGTTTTCAGCGACCTTGAACCCGCTTCGATGATTATGGGATGGTGCAAATACGAAATCAAGTTCACCCAATGCGCATCACGTTTCGGTCACTACGTAATCCCCTCGGACCACAGCTACAATATAACACTGCTTCGCAACATACCGACGCAGGAAACCGATATGGGTCAGGACGTTACGGCGCCCGAGCTTGACCCGACAAAGCACTATGTTGCAATTGTTTACAGTGACGGTGACAACGCACAGTGGATTTCAAACGGATACCAGGAATTCCACACATGGCAGTCATACGAGGATATGGATATTCCGGTGACGTGGACATTCGCACCGCAGATGAACACATTCTCCCCCACCGCGGTCAAAAAAGCATTGGCAAACAAAGACCCTGAGGACTCGTTCATAACAGGTCCTTCCGGTGCAGGTTACGCAAGAATCTCAATGATGTCTCCGAGTGAGATGAAAGCTTACTCTGACCTTACTGCCGCTACAATGCTCGAAAGCGGTCTTACAACAATGACTCTGCTTGATAAAATCAACAACGAAATTGATTACGCATCCTATGCCCACAAGCTTGAGTACTTTGCAAGATACGACAATATCAACGGCGGTATAATTCAGATTGATCCCGACCCCTATACCAACGGTTACGGCGGCGGACGCGGCAGAGTTTTCTTTGCAAACGACAAGCCCTTCGTAAGCGTAGGCTATTCACTCTGGCACTCAAGCGGAGATATGGCACAGGTCACTCCCGAGTGGATAAAAGAACAGGCTGACGTTATCAACACATACTCCGCTGACATCAACTCCATAAACGGCTACACCGTAATCAACGTTCATCCCTGGACAATAAGCCCTGCAAGCCTCAGATATTTCGTGCAGAACCTTGATGACGGCGTTGAAGTAATTTCAGTTGACGAGCTTATTGCTGCGGTAGCCGAAAATGTACCGCACAAGAACGCAGCTCCCGACAACAGATAAGGAGAAAAAATATGTTTGATAAATTTTTAACAGAGGTTCTCAAGCTCGCTCCAAGACAGATGTGGGGCGTAGAACAGCAAAAAATTTATTTCAAAAAGATTTTCACTTCAAAAAGCATAAAGGGTGCAATTGCCGCAATTCTCGCAATCATCGAGCTTTTCGGTCTTACTCTTTTGGACTATCCGACAACTCCTCGCGGCGAAGCACTCAACCTTGACGGATACAGCCTCGTTTTTGAGGATGAATTTGAAGGCGACGAGCTTAACACAGACGTATGGAAATACTGCAACACAGGTGTACGCCGCGGCGGTTACCGCACACCCAGCCAGGTTGAAGTAAAAGACGGCAACTGCGTTATTACCGCAGAATACCTTGAAGACGGACAGTTTGGCGCAGGTTGGTATTCGGGTGACCTTGCAATGCGTGAATGGTATAAGCAAGGCTACTACGAAATCCGCTGTAAGGTAAATGACGGCGGTGCTTTCTGGAGCGCTTTCTGGATTATGGCGGCTCATCCCTATGAGGCAGAATACTCCAAGGGCGGCATAGGCGGTGCCGAAATAGACATTTTCGAAGCCCCCTACTACGGCAAAAAGGTTATGCACAACTCCGTAACGCAGACAATACACTGTGCAGGCGTTGACGGCGCAACGGAAGGTTATCAGTCACGCATGCTCGGCGCTTTCTACGGCAACGATATTTACAACGAATACAACACATACGGCATGATGTGGACTGAGGATGAATACATATTCTACATTAACGGTGTTGAAACCGCACGCACCTCATTCGGCAACGGTACTTCTCAGGTCGAAGAAGAGGTACGAGTTTCACTCGAAGTGCCCGACGCATCTGCTCTCGAGCCGCTTGACAAAGAAACGTACCACAGCGAATTTATCGTTGACTACGTAAGAATTTATCAGATAGCAGAATAACAAAAAGCTTCGACAAAATCACCGTGTAAACACATAAGACAAACAATAAAAAATCAGGAGAAATTCAAGCTGAATTCTCCTGATTTTTTCTTTTTATATTTCGGTTGGTGTGTTTACCGTGTTTTCTCATACTGATTCAGAGCTGAGAATACGGCATCACGTCACCTTCCCGAAACCTTTTGAGTTTATATTACAAAATCTTTTTGAGATACTGACCCGTATATGATTTCTCGCACTTTGCAACCTCTTCGGGTGTACCGCAGGCAACAACTTCACCGCCCTTGTCACCGCCCTCGGGTCCGAGGTCTACCAGATAATCCGCCGTTTTGATTATATCGAGATTGTGCTCGATAACAAGCACGGTATTGCCACTGTCAACAAGCTGACTCAGAACATTTATCAGCCTGTGCACGTCGGCTGT
This sequence comes from Acutalibacteraceae bacterium, assembly GCA_045650985.1. Lineage (GTDB taxonomy): Bacteria > Bacillota > Clostridia > Oscillospirales > Acutalibacteraceae > UBA8612. The sequence continues at coordinate 2,741 of JAZRRT010000190.1, forward strand.
ATGAAGACCTGTTGTCGGCTCATCAAGAATATAGATGGTTTTACCCGTCGCAACACGGGCAAGCTCCGTTGCAAGCTTGACACGCTGTGCCTCACCGCCCGAAAGCGTTGTTGCAGGCTGACCGATTTTTATATAGCCGAGACCGACGTTATACAGGGTTTCCAGCTTACGCCTGACCTTGGGCACGGCAGAGAAGAAATTCATACCTTCCTCAACCGTCATCTCCAGCACGTCGTAAATCGATTTCCCACCGTATTTTACCTCGAGCGTTTCGCGGTTGTATCTCGCACCGTGGCAAACCTCACACGGCACGTAAATATCGGCAAGAAAATTCATCTCAATCTTGACGATACCGTCACCCTGACACGCTTCGCATCGTCCGCCCTTTACGTTGAAAGAAAAACGGTTAGGCTTGTAGCCCCTGATTTTAGAATCGGTTGTTGCGGCAAAAAGGTCACGTATATCCGTAAACACACCCGTATAGGTTGCAGGATTTGAACGCGGCGTTCTGCCGATTGGTGACTGGTCGATATTGATAACCTTATCAAGATGGCTGATGCCCGTTATCTTATCGTGCTTGCCTGCATAGCGGCGCGCACCGTTAAGTTCTGCGGCAAGCTTTTTGTTGAGTATTTCATTGATAAGCGAGGACTTTCCCGAGCCTGAAACACCCGTAACGCAGGTGAGCGTACCCAGAGGTATCTCTACGTCGATATTTTTAAGGTTATTTTCTCTTGCACCGCATATTTTAAGTTTCTTACCGTTACCCTTCCTTCTCTTGTCAGGGACTGGAATTTTCTTCTTTCCGCTCAGATACTGTCCTGTAACGGATTCCTCGCATTGCATTATCTCTTCGGGAGTTCCGCTGCAAACAATTTCGCCGCCGTGAATACCGGGACCGGGACCGACGTCAACGATAAAATCAGCACTCATAATCGTCTCCTCGTCGTGCTCAACAACGATAAGCGTGTTATCAATATCGCGCAGATGACGCAGTGTATCGATAAGACGGGAATTATCGCGCTGATGAAGACCTATACTCGGCTCATCAAGAATATAAAGCACACCGGTAAGTGAAGAACCGATCTGGGTAGCAAGACGGATTCGCTGACTTTCTCCGCCCGAAAGCGTGCCCGCCGAACGTGCAAGAGTCAGATATTCCAGACCGACGCTGACAAGGAAGCTGAGTCTTTCGCGGATTTCGCGCAGGATAAGCCTTGCTATTTTTGCATCGCGCTCGGAAAGCTCAAGATTATTTATAAATTCAAGCTCTTTTGAGATTGAAAGCTGAACAAACTCATCTATATTAATTCCGCCGACGGTAACGCACAGCACCTCTTTTTTGAGTCTTGCACCCTTACAATCGGGGCAACACTGCTCCGACATATACTGCTCAACCTCGCCGCGCATAAGGTCACTGCTTGTTTCGTTGTACCTGCGCTGAAGATTATTGACAACACCCTCGAAATCAGAGCGATAAGTGCCCGTCATATACTGAGTGTTACGCTCCATAGTGAATTTTTCGCCGTTTGTGCCGTAAAGAATAATATCGATAATTTTCTTGGGCAACTCTTCAATCGGAGTATCGAGCGAGAATTTATAGTGTTTTGCAAGACCCTCAAAATACATTCTTGCAATGCTTGAGTTTTCGTGAATACTCCAACCGCTTGCCTTGATTGCACCGCCGTTTACGGAAAGCGACCTGTCAGGTATGATTATATCGGGGTCGATTTTCATAAACAAACCCAATCCCGAGCAAGTGGGACAGGCACCGTACGGATTATTGAAAGAAAACATTCTCGGTTCAAGCTCTTCGATACAGGTACCGTGGTCGGGGCAGGCATAATTCTGCGAGAAGAGTATTTCCTCGCCGCCTATTACATCGCACAGCACAAGACCTTCCGCAAGCGCAGAGGCGGTTTCAACCGAATCCGCAAGGCGTGAACGGATTGAAGCCTTGACAACAAGTCGGTCAACTATAACCTCGATATTGTGGCGTTTGTTTTTATCAAGCTTTATTGCTTCCGTAAGCTCGTAAAGGTTGCCGTCAACCCTCGCGCGCACATATCCGCCCTTGCGAGCCGATTCAAAAACTTTGATATGTTCGCCCTTCTGTCCTCTGACAACGGGAGCAAGAATCTGAATCTTTGTGCCTTCCGGCATCTCAAGAATTTTTCCGACAATATCATCAACTGTCTGCTTTTTTATCTCTCTGCCGCACTCGGGGCAATGAGGCACGCCAACGCGCGCCCAAAGTAAACGCAGATAATCGTATATTTCCGTTACCGTACCTACGGTTGAGCGAGGATTTTTGGACGTTGTTTTCTGGTCGATTGAGATTGCGGGAGACAAGCCCTCGATATAATCAACATCCGGTTTTTCCATCTGCCCGAGAAACTGCCTTGCGTAGCTTGACAGCGACTCGACATAGCGGCGCTGTCCCTCTGCATAAATCGTATCAAAAGCGAGGGATGATTTGCCCGAGCCTGAAAGTCCCGTAAAAACAACAAGCTTGTCGCGCGGAATTTCAACGTCGATATTTTTAAGGTTATGCGCTCTTGCGCCTTTTACCGTTATCTTTTTCTCTCTCATTTATTTACCTCGTCTGAGCTTTTCTATTCTGTCGCGAAGGTATGCCGCGTGCTCAAATTCAAGTATTTTTGCAGCTGCTTTCATCTCAGAGGTAAGCTGCTTGATAAGCATTTCACGCTCTGCACGGCTGAGCTGTTTGTCACTCTTTCCGTTTTCCGCCTTCGCTGAAATTTCGAGCACGTCGGAAACGTCCTTGACAATCGTCCGCGGAATTATGCCGTGCTCCTCGTTATAAGCCATCTGTTTCTCGCGTCGTCGCGCCGTTTCTTCGAGCGCACGCTCCATTGACGGAGTAACGCTGTCCGCATACATTATAACCTCACCGTTTGAGTTACGGGCAGCTCTGCCTATTGTCTGGATGAGTGAAGTTTCACTGCGCAGAAAACCCTCTTTATCCGCATCAAGAATCGCAACAAGCGAAACCTCGGGTATATCAAGACCCTCGCGCAAAAGGTTGATGCCTACAAGCACATCAAATTCACCGAGACGAAGACCGCGTATAAGCTGCATACGCTCGATTGTATCAATGTCGTGATGCATATAGCGTACATTGACGCCCATTTCGCTGAAGTAATCGGTAAGATTTTCAGCCATCTTTTTGGTAAGCGTCGTGACAAGCACACGCTCACCTTTTTCTACCCTTTTATTTATTTCTCCGAGCAAGTCATCAATCTGACCGTCGGTGCTTCGCACGGATATTTCGGGGTCAAGCAAACCCGTCGGTCGGATAAGTTGCTCGGCAATCTGTGCACTCTTGTTGCGCTCAAACTCGCCCGGTGTTGCGCTGACGAATATTTTCTGACCCGTACGGGCATAAAACTCATCGAAAGTAAGCGGTCGGTTATCAAAGGCAGACGGCAGTCGGAAACCGTAGCCGACAAGATTTTCCTTTCGAGCTCTGTCGCCGCCGATCATTCCTCTTACCTGCGGCAGAGTAACGTGAGATTCGTCAACGAACAGCAAAAAATCGTCGGGGAAGTAATTAAGCAGAGTAAAGGGCACAGACCCCGGCGGCATACCGGAAAGCACACGGGAATAATTTTCAATCCCCTTACAGAAGCCGGTTTCACGCAACATTTCAATATCATATTCAGTGCGCTGCTTGATACGCTGTGCCTCGAGCAGTTTGCCCTCTTCGACAAATTTTGCGTATACCTGAGTCATCTCATCAAAAATTCTGCCGATTGCCTCTTCCATCTTCTCCTGCGGGATTACGTAGTGAGATGCAGGATAAACAGCAGCGTGAGTAAGAACTGACTTAACATCGCCCGTGAGCACGTTGATTTCGCTTATACGGTCAATCTCATCGCCGAAGAATTCGACACGTATTGCAGTATCCGTTGAATAAGCAGGAAAAATTTCAACAACGTCGCCTCTGACGCGGAATTTATTACGGATAAAGTTTATATCGTTACGCTCATACTGGATACTGACAAGCTTTTCAATAAGCTCCTCGCGGCTTTTTTCCATACCCGGACGCAGTGAGATGAGCATATTCTTATAATCAAACGGGCTGCCCAGAGTGTAGATACAGGAAACACTCGCAACGATGATAACGTCGCGCCGCTCTGCCAGAGCGCAGGTTGCGGAATGACGAAGCTTATCAATCTCATCGTTAACGGCAGAATCCTTCTCTATATAGGTATCTGTTGTGGGCAAATACGCCTCAGGCTGATAATAATCGTAATAGGATACAAAATATTGCACCGCATTTTCGGGAAAGAACTCACGAAACTCAGAGCAAAGCTGTGCGGCAAGAGTTTTGTTGTGAGCAAGAACAAGAGTGGGCTTATTCACCTGAGCAATGACGTTCGCCATAGTAAATGTCTTACCTGAGCCCGTAACGCCCAACAAAGTCTGCTCATCATAGCCGCTGTTGACACCGTCAACAAGAGCTTTTATTGCCTGCGGCTGGTCACCCGTAGGCTGATATTTTGAATGAAGCACGAATTTATCCACTGTTCTCACTCCTTTGCATATTGATAAAAAAACGGTTTTGTGTTATCATTATTCCATTATTTTTTCAGGTATGGTGAATTATGAAAAGCTTCACGATAAAGCAGAATGACGCTTCGCAAAGACTCGACAAATTCATATCAAAAGCCGTGCCGCTGTTACCGCAGGCGTTGATGTATAAGTACATACGTCTCAAGCGCATCAAGGTAAACGGCAAACGCGCGGAAATTTCAACAAGGCTTCAGGTCGGAGACCTTGTAGAGATGTATATAAACGATGAGTTTTTTGAAGCCGCGCCCGAAAAATACGATTTTCTGCGCGCTTCAACCAAGCTCGACATAATTTATGAAGACGAAAACATAATTCTACTCGACAAGAAGGTAGGTCTGCTCAGCCACCCTGACGAGGGCGAATACGTTGACACGCTGATAACAAGGGTTGAGCGATACCTGTACGAAAAAGGCGAATATGACCCCAAAGGCGAAAATTCATTCGCACCTGCGCTTGCAAACAGAATAGACCGCAACACGGGCGGAATTGTAATTGCCGCAAAAAACGCCGAATCACTGAGAATTCTCAACCAAAAAATAAAGGACAGAGAGCTCAGCAAAATTTACCTTTGCATTGCACACGGCAGATTTGAGAGAAAAGAGGCAACGCTCAAAGCGTACCTTATCAAAAACGAAAAGAAAAACAAGGTACAGGTTTTTGACACTCAAAAACCCGACTCAAAAGAGATACGCACACGCTACAAGGTACTTGATGAAAAGAACAACCTCAGCCTTGTAAGAGTTGAACTGCTGACGGGAAGAACCCATCAGATCAGGGCACACCTTGCACACATCGGACATCCTCTGCTCGGTGACGGCAAATACGGCACGAACGCAATGAACAAAGAAAAGGGCGGATACAAAAAGCAGTGCCTTTACTCCTACCGCCTGCAATTTTCTTTCACAACGGATGCAGGCATCCTCAACTACCTCAACGGCAAAGCTTTTGAGGCAAGCGACGTTTGGTTTGAGCGTGCTTTCAGAGAAGGCTCACTCTGATACCATTTCGTTGAACTGTTCTTCGCTGATAACGGTAACGCCAAGATCGTTAGCTTTTTTGAGCTTACTGCCGGCATCCTCACCCGCAAGAACAAAATCGGTTTTCTTTGAAACCGAGGATGAAACCTTGCCGCCTAATTTCTCGATTATTTCCGCAGCCTGATTGCGGGTATAGGTTGGCAGAGTACCTGTAAGAACAAATATCTTTCCCGCAAACTTATCGCTTTCAATTTCACGCAGTGATTTCATATTAAGACCAAGCTCTGTGAGCTTTTCGATAAGCGCAGCCGTCTGCGGCAGAGCAAAATACTGCGCAACACTCTGCGCCATAATTCCGCCGAAGCCTTCAATCTTCGATATTTCTTCAATATCAGCCTGCTGTAAAGCCTGCATTGTAAGAAAATGTTCACTGAGAAGCTTTGCGGACTTCTGCCCGATATGGCGTATACCAAGACCGAAAATCAATTTATACAAATCGTTTTCTTTAGAATCGGCAACAGCCTTTACGAGGTTGTCTGCCGATTTTTTTGCGAAGTGATCAAGCCCGATTAAGACCTCTGGCGTGAGGGTATAAATATCCTCCACACTCGAAACAAGACCGTTATCAACAAGAAGCTCAACAACGGCTTCACCCAGGCTTTCAATATCCATTGCATCTCTTGAGCAGAAGTGTATAAGCCTGCGCTTGAGCTGTGCAGGACAGTCAGAATTATTGCAACGTACTGCAGCCTCGCCGTTTTCACGGGTGACAGCCGCACCGCACGAAGGACAAAACTCAGGAAGAGTAAACACACCCTCACCGCAATGCTCAACCACGCTGAGAACCTCGGGAATTATATCGCCTGCTTTGCGCACAACGATAGTATCACCCAAGGCAATCTGCTTTTCATTGATAAAATCCTGATTGTGAAGGGTTGCACGGCTGACGGTTGTGCCCGCAAGCTGAATGGGATCAAACACCGCAGTAGGCGTAAGCACACCCGTTCTGCCGACGGCTACCTCTATGTCACGCAGCACGGTCGGCTTTTCCTCGGGCGGATACTTGAAAGCTACTGCCCAACGGGGGAATTTTGCCGTACTTCCCATAAGCTCACGCTTTGAAAAATCGTCAACCTTTATAACTGCACCATCAATATCGAAAGAGAGTGTTCCGCGTTTTTCGCCGATACGCTCTATACATTTTTTTACATCATCAAAACTGCCGAAACGCTCATACCCCGGCACGGTTTTAAAGCCGAGCGAAGTGAGATAATCAAGCGATTCTTTATGAGAAGAAAGCTCTTTACCCTCAATTCGCTGAATATTGAAAACAAACATATCAAGCCCGCGCGTTGCAGTTACCGCAGAATCCTTCTGTCTGAGTGAACCTGCTGCAGCATTACGAGGATTTTTAAAGGGTTTCTCCCCTGCTTCATCCTGTCTGAGCACAAGCTCCTCAAAGCTGCTGTGAGGCATATAAACCTCGCCTCTGACCTCAAGCACGGGCAGCTTTTCGTTGAGCTCAAGCGGAATTGACTTGATTGTAAGTATATTATGCGTTACGTCTTCGCCGACGTCGCCGTCACCTCGGGTTGAGCCGCGCACAAGTCTGCCGTTTTCATACTCAAGCGAAACCGATAAACCGTCTATTTTGGGCTCAACAACGTAGCTCACCTCGCCCGCCGCCTGCTTTACACGCTGATCAAACGCATCAAGCTCATCTGCGCTGAAAGCATCAAGAAGGCTCTCCATACGGACGGTATGAACAACGGGGGCAAATTTTTCCGAAGCTGTACCGCCTACACGCTGAGTAGGCGAATCGGAAGTAATGAGTTGAGGATACTCTGCCTCGATTTCTTTGAGTTCACGCATCATCATATCATACTCATAATCGGTTATTTCGGGAGCATCCTCATCGTAATAACGTTTTATGTGATAGTTAAGCTGTTCCTTAAGTTCAGCCGCTCTTTTTCTCATTGCTTCAAAATCTGCCATAAACCTGCACCTCATAATATATTATGACTCTATTTTAATATTTTAACAAAAAACGAGAGCTAAGTCAACACAAAACAAACAAATGTTCGCGATTAAAAAACAAAAAAACTGCCCTCCCGAAGGAGAGCAGTTGAAGAGAGTCAAACTCAGAATGTGACTACGTAAGATGATCTTGTGCCGAGCGGAATAGCTGCACCGATCTTATCGAAGTTGATTGTCCACTGAATGTCATACTCAGCGCTTGTTACGTTGCCTGTTGCAGCGTCAACCTTGATGACAGCCTTGCCCATGGGGTAGCTCATTGTTGAAAGACCAACCATGCTTGCTGCGATACCGGGAATGTTGTCGTTAACAACACCGGGAAGAACAACGCTGAAAGCCTTGGGGCTGTGACCCTGACCGTGCTTAACGGAATCAGACTTACCATCAGCCTTTGTAACGATTGTGATTGTGTAAACACCGTTAGCCTCTGTGCAAGTAGCTGACTTAACGTCTGCTGCTGTGAGCTTGGAAGCCCAGGACTCGTTCTCTACGGGGAACTTTGCATCGATATCTGCGCCTGTGTATGTAGCAGCACCCTGGCTGTTATCTACAAGCATACCGTCAAGCCACTTATCCTCACCAAGCATCTTGTAGATGCCGCCGATAGCGCTGGGAAGTGTGGGTGTAGCTGCAAGGTAGTTTGTAACGTGGTTCTGCTTAACGCTCTTTGCGTTTGTCTTAACCTTGTTGACAGCTGTGTTGAAATACTCAACAATAGCTGCTGTGCCCTGGGGCATTGCTGAAGCAGCTTCAGTTTCTGTTTCGCCCTGTGCATCTGTCTCTTTTTCGTCTGCCGCATTTGTTGTTGCATCTGCTGCATCTGTTGTTGCATCTGCTGCATCTGTTGCTTCGGGTTCTGAGCCTTCATCAGGTTCACCGACATATGTTGCATCGCCATTAACAGCATCTGTTGCAGGTTCAGTTGTCTCGCCGCCGTCTTTTCCGCCGCAAGCTGCGAAGGAAAGGCAAAGAACGAGAGCCATAAGAAGAGCTGCGATTTTAGTAAACTTACTCATTAGGTTTAATCCTCTCTTTGCTTAAATATTATTGTTGTTTGACATTATATAACACAAATGTGTGTTTTTATTTCTATATTGGAATTATAGCAAAAAATTTAGCCGATTTCCACGACAAAATCTTCTGCGACAACTCCTTTCTGTACGATTATGTCTTTGAGAGCAGCTGCTGTCTTCTGCAAAAACTCCGCTTTTTCTTCAGAATTATCACTGACAATCGCGTTGAATTGTTCACAAAGCTGTGCATAATCAAAATCCGCATCCGCCGGCTGAACACTTTCAATCTGCCGTGTTTCGCCGCCTGCAACTGCGGTAACGCAAAGCGGAAGAAAATCGTTTTGCCCCGCCGATAAAGTGAGCGCGGAGAGAAGCTCTGCATTGCCCAAGCCCTCGGCTATGCACTTTGCGGTTGCCTGCTGAGCCTGCTGTGACTTCAGCTTGAGCTCAAGCATTTCTTTGAATTTTTCTCTTCCCTCTTCACTGGAGAGAATCTTCATAATTTTGAGTTTATCCTTAAAGTCTATTCCCATTTAATTCACCTTTGTTCTGATTTTGTCAATCGCGGTAAGCAATCTGTATCTGCGTGCATACAGCAACTTCAGACGAATCTGTTTTGCCTTGCCGAATACTGACAGGTCAGCTTCCTCCATTATTCGTATAAACTCTTTGTGATTGGCAATTCCGGAAATGTAATCAAGCTTCTCCTGTTTTGAAACAGCACTGCTGTTCACCTGAAGAACAAGGTCGGCAACCCTCCTGAGGAAACCTGTGTTGAACAGCTTGCGATTGTCATCGTTATCAAGCCCCAATCTTTCAATTTCCTTCCATAAAAAGGTGCGTGAAAACAGATATTCGTCAATTGCTTTTCTGTCGATTCTGCTTGAAATATTCGTATCGTTCACACGGTAAAAATAGAGAACGTCCGGTATATAACTTATCTTTTCCGCCTTGCGCGCAAGCATTGTTGAAATAAGCAGATCCTCTGCATTATGAACGCTCATAATGCTTGATATATCAACGTTTTCGAACAATTTTCGGTCGCAAGCTTTTATTACTATGCTGTTCATTCCGCTCTCTCTCAGGCTGGTCTGAAAATACTCACCGCGGTCGATAAATTCTTTCTCGCCGACAAAAAAATCATGGCACGGTTCAGCACCTTTGAGCAAACGAAAAATGAGCATATCACAGCCGAAACGTTCTATTGCTCCGTCAACTTTTTCGAGCAAGCCTTCAAGCCAGTAATCGTCACTGTCAAGCGACAAAACATAGTCACCGACCGCACTTTTTACACCGTTGAATCTTGTAGGAATAGGGCCGCTGTTCTGCTGATGAATAACCTTGATGCGTTCGTCCCGTGAAGCAAATTCATCACACAAACGTCCGCTCCCGTCCGTTGAACCGTCATCAACAAGAATCAGTTCAAAATCCGTCACACTCTGTGATAAAACGGAAGCAACACACTCCTCAAGGTATTTTTCGGCATTATATACAGGAACAACTATGCTGTATTTGGGCAAGATTACCACTCCATTATCTGTTCAGGATGATCACAAATATCCTGAATTTTATCGAGGAAGCCAAGCAAATCACTGTATTCACAAGCACGATGATCGAAAAGAACCGTCATAGGCAGAATTGTACGGATTGCAATCTCTTTCTCACCCTTGTCGTTTACAATAACAACAGGCTTGTCCGTTGCGGAGTAGAGCGCAATAACGCAAGTCTGCGGCGGAATAATTTCGAGAATTGCACAATGGCCGCGTCTGCCTCTGTCAACCGAGCCGAGGTTGCTGACGGTGATTGTGCCCTGCTCAATATCCTTCTTTGTAATTCTGTCTGTTTCGGGGATACGGAGATACTCTTTTTTCGCTTTACCGCTGAGTGTTTTTACCTTGTGCTTACCGAGTTTTGCACCGAAAAGACGGCAAAAAACAGTCTTAAACTTACCTTTTTTGAGTGCGTTAATCGTATTATCCATCGAAACTTCGAACATAGCCTCTGTGAGATTTGTGTTCTTGAGTCTGCGTGTAACGTCCATCATATATTCTGTCATTTCATCAAGAGTCTTGCTCTCGAAATTGTGGCAGTTAATGGTCATCATCTCACCGTTGGGGAGCTGCATGGGGATTGAGAAATGCACCTCATCAAAGCACTTGAGATTACCCTTAACAAAGTGACGGTTAAATTCAAGATGTGCATTCATCTTCGGTGATTCCTTGAGCGCAATGGCAATTGCCTTGAGCATAAGGGTATTGATACTCAGCTTGTTTTTCAGCTTACCGGAATTGCGAAGCAGATTAAACTGAGCCATAAGATCGGTAACGTCAAACTCAACAACAGGACCTGCGTGCGGAATTTCCTGCCACGACTGAGACGTCATATTTGAAACAATTTTACGCTGAATTCCGAAATGTTCTACTTTTACGGGTTTCATGGGTTACTCCTTTCCTCTTAACTGAAAGTCCTTTCGTAGGTAAACCGATTGCGGCACAAACCAAACCCGATTTTTGCAAATCGGAAATTACCGCAAGTTCAGCCATTTTGAATATACCATAACCTATCCTTCGTGTCAAACCCGTTTATACTTTGTTTACTTTAAATTTGCTGAAAGCTATTTACTATTTTTATTTTTTAGTGTATATTTATTGATTAGATAATCGATAAATGTTGCCAAAAAGGAGGAACTGCCGCTTTATGAAATATTCAATAAATCCGCAAATGATGTTCGGTCTGTCTTTCAGTGTGCCTGCGGCGGTTGCGGACAAGCACCTCAAGCTTGCCGGCGCCGTACAGCTTAAGGTTTTGCTCTGGCTGTTGCGCCACGCGGCAGAAAACCCTTCAACGGACGAGCTTTGCAAAGCGCTCAACATGAAAAGTGCTGATGCAGAAGATGCTATGCAGTACTGGATTGAATGCGGAATTGTGCTCGAAGACGGAAAAGCACCCGAAGCCGAGGAAACACCCGTCTACGCGGTGCCCGCAAAAGAAAATGCGCCGATTGAGGCAAAGCCCGAAATCACATACACACGCCCGACATCCGAGCAAGTTCTCAAGCGAACCAAAGAAAGCGCAGAGATTCAGTTTATGTTCTGCGAGGCGCAAAAAAAGCTCGGAAAAACAATCGGCTACGATGCGCAGTCAACACTGCTGATGATTCACGATTTCTACGGTCTGCCCGTCGAAGTTCTGCTTATGCTGATTGAATACTGCGTATCCATCGGCAAAAACTCGCTCAACTACATATCAAAAGCCGCAAAGACGTGGAGCGAAAAGGAAATAGACTCCATCGAAAAGGCTGACGAGCAGATTCATATTCTGCGCCGTTGCGACGGGACGTGGAAGCGACTCTGCGAGCTGACAGGTATCAGCACACCCCGACCCACAGCTTCGCAAAGCAACTACCTTTCGCATTGGACAAACGAACTCAAGTTTGACATTGATATGATTTACCTCGCTTATGAGGAGATGGCAAACCACACGGACAAAATCAGCTTTCCGTACATCAACAAAGTTCTTGAAAGCTGGCACGACCTCGGCATAACCAACGCACTTCAGGTTGAAGAAGCCAAACAGCAACGTACCGCCGAGAAGCAAAAAACCGCACCCGGGAAGAAATCACAGGGCTATGAAGCCTCATACGATATCGACGAATTTGACAGAAGGTCGGAAACCTCACCGCTCGTTTACAAAAAGAAGGCCGACGAAGGGAAGGTATAAAAAATGAGTTACAGCAAAAACACATACCTGCTCGCTCAGGGTAAAATTGAAAAACGTCGCAAGGATGCAGAAGAAGCCCTTGAGATGAGACGCGCTGACGCATACATAAAAATTCCCAAGCTCGTCGAAATACAAAGCCGCATTGCAATGCTCGGTGCTGAGGCGGTATCGGCAATATCCAAAGGCGCTCAGGCACCCGCTTACATCGCAAAACTTGCAGAAGAAAGCCTTGCCGCTCAGGCAGAGCGCAAACAGCTTCTTATTCAGGCGGGTCTGCCCGAAAACTATCTCGAAGCGCAGTACACCTGCAACATCTGCAACGATACCGGCGTAACGGAAGACGGCATCTGCACCTGCCAGCGCGAAATGCTTATTGCAACGGCAAAAGATGAAATTGAAAAATACGCTCCGCTCAGGCGCTCAACATTTGAAAGCTACTCGCTTAAGTATTACCCCGAACAAAGCGATGCTTCGGGCGTTTCACCGCAGAAGAGAATGGGCGAAATTGCAACATTCTGCAAAGATTACGCTTCCGATTTTTCAACCGATTCGCCTTCGCTCTTTATGCACGGCGCAACGGGACTCGGAAAAACGCATCTTTCACTCTCAATTGCAAACGAGGCAATCGAAAGAGGATACGGTGTTATCTACGGCAGTGCTCCGAATATGTTCGGTACGCTCGAAAGAGAACATTTCGGCAGACAGTACAACAACGAAAGAACTTATGAACAGGATTTACTTGAAACAGACCTGCTCATTATCGACGACCTCGGTGTTGAATTCTCAACGCAGTTCACGGTAAGCTGTGTATACAACATAATCAACTCACGCATACTCAGCCGCAAACCCACAATCATCAGCACCAACCTTACCGCACGAGAGCTTGAAGACAAATACACACAGAGAATCACGTCGAGAATAATCGGCAACTTTATTTCACTTAAATTTGTCGGCAAGGATATAAGACAGCTCAAAGCATACTAATCGGATCGGAAAGGAAACGAGAGTTATGAAATCTATCAAAAAATTTCTCAACAGACTGTTTATTGACGGACTCAGCGGAATGGCTTCGGGTCTTTTCGCAACGCTGATTATAGGCACAATCATCCAGCAGATAGGAAATGCCGTACCTGGCCCTGCAGGTTCAATCATATTCACAATCGGCAAAATTGCCGCCTCGCTTATGGGCGCCGGCATCGGTTGCGGCGTTGCCGCAAAGTTCGGCGAAAAGCCGCTTGTTACACTCTCTGCCGCTGTTGCAGGTATGATAGGCGCGTTTGCAAGTCAGATTCTTTCAGGCGCAATGGTGAGCGGTGCAACCGTATCGTACACAGGCCCCGGTGAACCGATGGGCGCATTCGTTGCCGCATACGTCGGCATTGAAATCGGCAGACTTGTTGCAGGCAAGACGAAACTCGACATTATTCTTACACCTATTGTGACGATTGCTTCAGGTTCACTCGTCGGTCTGCTTGCAGGCCCGTACATTTCACAGTTTATGACCTGGCTGGGCAGCCTCATCAACTGGGGCACTGAACAACAGCCGATAATTATGGGCATTGTCGTTTCCGTGCTTATGGGAATATTCCTTACCCTTCCGATAAGCTCAGCTGCCATTGGCGTTGCACTCGGTCTCAGCGGAATTGCTGCAGGTGCGGCGGTTGCAGGCTGCTGTGCAAATATGGTCGGCTTTGCGGTTGCAAGCTACCGCGAAAACAAATTAGGCGGTCTTGTCGCACAAGGTATCGGCACGAGTATGCTCCAGATGCCGAACATCGTTAAAAAGCCGATAATCTGGCTCCCGGCAATTATTGCAAGCGCTGTTACAGGCCCTGTCTCTTCCGCACTTTTGGGAATGGAAAACAACGCAACCGGTGCCGGTATGGGCACGGCAGGTCTTGTAGGTCAGATAATGGGTTATCAGACAATGACGGATGCAGGCGTTTCGCCGTTGGTTGCGCTTGCCGAAATAGCGGTTGTTCATTTCATCTTGCCCGCAGTAATCGCGCTTGCCGTTTCGGAAGCGATGCGCAAGCTCAAGCTGATTAAAAAGGGCGATATGAAGCTCGAAGTTTAAAATTCACTTACAGAGGTAATTGGTTTTGGATATTATTTCATCAATCACAACACAATTCGGTCTTCAGAGATGGCAGGTTGAAAACACGGTAAAACTCATCGACGAAGGCAACACAATCCCTTTCATCGCACGATACCGCAAGGAAGCTCACGGCACACTTGACGATCAGGTGCTTCGTGAGATTTCCGAAAGGCTCGAATATCTCCGCAACCTTGAAAAGCGCCGCGAAGAAGTCAGAAGTGCCATTGAAGGTCAGGAAAAAATGACAGACGAGATTGCCGCCGCGCTCGAAGCCGCAGTAACTCTTGCCGAAATTGAAGATATTTACCGTCCCTTCAAACCCAAAAGAAAAACAAGAGCAAGCGTTGCAAGAGAAAAAGGTCTTGAGCCGCTTGCGCAGTATATATTCAGCCAGCCTGCATCGGGCAAAACACCTGCAGAAGCGGCTGAAGACTATATTGACGAAGAAAAAGGCGTTGCCACTGCAGAAGAAGCACTTCAGGGTGCAATGGACATTATTGCGGAAGACATCTCGGACGATGCAAATATCCGCCGCAGAATCCGAAACCTTTTCACCGTTACGGGCATCGTAACCTCAAAGGCGGCAGACCCCGACAAAGACAGCGTTTATGCGCAGTATTACGATTACAGCGAGCCTGTAAACAAAATTGCCAATCATCGCGTGCTTGCGATTGACAGAGGCGAAAAAGAGGATTTCCTCAAAGTCAGTGTAACGCTCGACATCACAAAAGCGCTCGGTGTAATAGCAAGCGTAACGCTTCAGAATAACGGTTCACCCTGCACCGATACAGTACGCGATGCAGGCGCAGACAGCTACACAAGACTCATCATGCCATCCATCGAGAGAGAAATCCGCTCGATGCTCACGGAGCGCGCCGCAGCGGATTCCATTAAGGTTTTCGCCGCAAATCTCCGTCCTCTTCTGCTTCAGCCGCCCGTAAAGGGTAAGGTTGCGCTCGGTCTTGACCCCGGTTACAGAACGGGCTGTAAGGTTGCGGTTGTTGATGCAACAGGCAGAGTGCTCGACACGGGCGTTATTTACGTAACACATTCCGCCGCACAGAAGCAGGCGGCTAAAGAAACCGTTGCAAAGCTTATCAAAAAACACGGTGTTGAGATTATCGCAATCGGCAACGGTACTGCTTCAAAAGAAACGGAAATATTTACCGCAGAACTTCTTCGCGAAACGAAGAGCACCGCAAAGTATATGATAGTAAGCGAAGCAGGCGCATCCGTTTACTCCGCTTCAAAGCTTGCGGCAGAGGAATTCCCGCAGTTTGACGTTTCACTCAGAAGTGCAGTATCAATTGCCAGACGCCTTCAGGATCCGCTTGCAGAGCTTGTCAAGATTGACCCGAAGGCAATCGGCATCGGTCAGTATCAGCACGATATGCCGCAAAAGGAACTCGGACAGGCACTCGACGGTGTTGTTGAAGACTGTGTTAACAACGTAGGCGTTGACCTCAACACGGCTTCCCCCTCACTTCTTACGAGAGTTTCGGGCATCAACTCAACCGTTGCCAAAAACATCGTGCTCTACCGTGAGGAAAACGGTGAATTTACAGGCAGAACACAGCTCAAGAAAGTACCAAAGCTCGGCGCGAAAGCATTTGAGCAGTGCGCAGGTTTCCTGAGAATTGCCGAAAGCAAGAATCCGCTTGACAATACAGGCGTTCATCCCGAAAGCTATGATGCGGCAAAGGCGCTTCTTTCAGAGTGCGGCTACGACATAAAGGACGTTGCAAAAGGTAACATTGCCGACCTTGCTGAAAAGGTTGAAAAGACGGGCGCTGAAAAGCTTGCCGAAAAGCTCGGCATCGGTGTGCCCACACTCAACGATATTGTAAAAGAAATGCTCCGACCCGGACGCGACCCGCGTGACGAGTTGCCGCCCCCTATGCTTCGTGCAGACGTTATGGATATGAACGACCTTGTTCCCGGTATGGAGATGCAGGGCACGGTCAGAAACGTAATCGATTTCGGTGCATTTGTTGATATCGGCGTACATCAGGACGGACTTGTTCACATTTCAAGAATCACAGACAGATTTATCAAACACCCCTCAGAGGTACTCAAAGTCGGCGACATCGTCACAGTATGGGTGCTCAGCATAGATAAATCCAAGGGCAGAATCTCTCTGACGATGAAAAAGCCGAAGGAGGCAGAATCAGTTGGCTAATTTCAATAAAGACCTTACGCAGGGAAGTGTTGCCAAACAGCTTTTAAAGTTTGCTACTCCTTTCCTTCTTTCAAACCTTCTTCAGGCTTTTTACAGCGTTGCCGATATGATAATAGTCGGTCAGTTTTGCGGCAAGACGGGAATCACCGGTGTTTCAATCGGCAGTCAGATAAACATTCTCGTAACAGGTGCAGCGATGGGACTTTCCATAGGCGGCACGGTTATGATTGCGCAGTACAGCGGACAAAAAATGTATAAAGAGCAACGCCAGACAATCGGCACAATGACAACGCTCTACCTGATTCTTTCAGCTGTGCTCACCGTTGCCATGCTGCTGCTTTGCGACCCTCTTCTCACGCTTCTCAAAACTCCCGAAGGCGCTTATCAGCAAGCTACCGACTACTACAACATCTGTATGAGCGGTATGATTTTCATGTTCCTCTACAATGCAATAAGCGGCGTGCTTCGCGGTATGGGTGACTCAAAGCGTCCGCTTTACTTTGTTCTTATTGCCGCAGTTACAAACATTGTGCTTGACCTCATACTCGTAGGTAAATTCGGTATGGCAAGTGCAGGCGCCGCGTGGGCAACAATAGCTTCGCAGGCATTGAGCGTAGTTATCTCTCTGTTATATCTGGTCAAGAAAAAGTTCTTCGCAGAATATAAGCTCAGTGATTTCAAGATAAACAAAGACAGGCTCGGTCCGCTCTTCAAAATCGGTCTCCCCTCCTCGGTACAAAGCCTTGTTGTTTCACTTTCATTCCTCACACTCACCGCACTCGTTAACGACCTGCCCAACGCAGATGTTGCATCAGCCTGCCAGGGCATAGGCGGTAAGATAAACTCGTTCGCTATTCTTCCCGGACTTGCAATAAGCAGTGCAATCAGCTCAATGGCAGGTCAGAACATAGGCGCAGGCGAATTCAAACGTGCAAAGAAGACGATGTATATCGGTATGATAATGGCATTCAGCGTTTCAGCCGTAGTTTTTGCCGTTGTAAATATCTTCCCCGAATTTTTAATAAGACTGTTTGACAGCGAGCCCGCCGTTATCAAAACCGGCGCAGAATATATCAGGTACATTTCCTTCGACTATCTCTTCGCTTCAATTATGTTCTGCTACAACGGACTCGCCATTGCTGCCGGCAAGACATACGTCGCACTTATAAATGCCCTCATCAACGGTATCTTTATCAGAGTGCCGCTCGCATATTTATTCGTGCTGGCATTGGATATGGGCTTCAACGGTGTGGGTCTTGCGATGGGACTTGCTTCAATAGGCGGTATCATAATCGGTGCAATCTTTGTCAAAACCGGCAAGTGGAAAACACAAATCGTCGGAGTCGAATAGGAGGTAGCAACCCTGATGAAAAGAGTATTGGACATTCTGATGTCGCTCTCTGCGATAATTGTCCTTTTCCCTGTTTTTATCGCAGTAGCTCTCATAATTTTAATATCTGACGGCAAGCCTGTAATCTACAAACAGAAGCGCGTCGGCAAAAACGCAAAGCTTTTCACCATCTATAAATTCCGCACAATGAAAAACGGCACAAGACTTGCCGCAACCAACGACCTGACCGAATCGGTTGACAGCATAATCTCCTGCGGTAAACTGCTCAGAAAAACAAGCCTTGACGAGCTGCCTCAGCTTTTTAACATACTCAAGGGTGATATGAGCTTTGTAGGACCTCGTCCTCTTATTCCCGAAGAGAAGGAAATTCACCTTCTCAGACAGGAAAATGACATTTACTGCGTACGTCCCGGTCTAACGGGATATGCACAGATAAACGGCAGAGACAAATGCTCAATCGAAGAAAAAGTCAAGCTTGACCGTGAATATATTGAAAAAAAATCGTTGGCATTTGACGTCAAGATATTCTTCAAAACCTTTATAAACGTATTCAGGATGAGTGACGTTGTAGAGGGCGGAAACGAATAAAAGATGCGACTTTATCTGCGCATTTCGCATCAAGCTGCATTTTTGTTAAAAACAAAATTTATCGGAATAAATTTTTAATAAGCACATTTTTTTGCTTGAAAAAAATTTGACTTTAGTGTAAAATATAGTAAAACTCGGCATTTTATCGACCATTTTCCACAACCACGTTATCTACTCAGAGGGAGGTCTTTCTTTTGACTGCGGATTTGCATTGCCACACAAAATTATCTGACGGCTCGATTGGTATTAATGACCTGATAGTTTTGGCTAAAAACAAAGGAATTGAAACAATTGCCATCACCGACCACGACTGTCTTGCCGGCACGGTAAGAGGCAAGGTTATCGGTGAGCGCTACGGTGTCAACGTCATACCGGGCGTTGAGATTTCCGCCACAAGCAAAGATCTCGGCAAAGAGGTTCATATCCTCTGCTATCAGCCCGAAAGCGCCGACAGACTCGAAGGTCTCTGCCGCAGTAATTCTTTCCTGCGTAAAAGAGCCAGTCAGTACCTTATAATCAAGGCATCAAAGCGTTATCCCATAACGTCTGACCTTGTGCTCAAGTGTGCAACAGGCTCGACAAACGTTTACAAGCAGCATATTATGCACGCGCTTATGGAATGCGGCATTACAACTCAGGTTTACGGTGAAATTTATCACGAACTTTTCTCTCCCGAGAGCGAAGATAACATAATCGTTCTTCCCGATTTTCCGGACCCCAAAGACGTTGTAAAACAGATTAAAGCGGCAGGCGGAATCGCAGTACTCGCTCATCCTGCACACACGGGTTGCACAGACCTTGTCGACGACCTTATCAAAGCAGGTCTTGACGGTATAGAGGTATGGCATCCCTGCCACAGCGAGAGTGACGTAAAAGACCTTACCGCACTTGCAAAAAACAAAGGTCTTATTATGACGGGCGGCAGTGATTTCCACGGAATGTACTCACCTACCGCAGTCGGCGTAGGCGGAATTGAAATACCGCAGCAGCATCTTGCAACCTTCCTCGGATACAAGGCAAAGCAGAAAAGACTTGCAAAAAAGGCCGCAGCGGAATAAACAAATCAACATACGAAAATATCAAATCCCACAGATAAGGCTTAACGCACATCTGTGGGATTTTCATTTTCTTACATCTTAAATTTTATTCTTATCCGGGTACGGGCAAATTACTTCTTTTTGCATTCGAAGCAAAGCCAATCGTTTTTGTTATGGCGTCTGATTACCTCAAAGCCGTTTTTCTCACACGCTTCAAGCACCTCGGGCTCACGCGGAGCTATCATACCCGAGGCGATAAAAACGCCGCCGTCATCAAGAAACTCTCCAACCTGAGAAGAGAAAAGAATGATTATATC